>SKXY01000122.1 GCA_007128175.1 Wenzhouxiangella sp.
CCGATCCCGATACCGATACCGGAAACCGCCCCCTCAACCCGACCCTTCTTCGCTGCCTGGCGCATCTTCAACATCAAACGCCTGCCGCACCCATGCCAGGTAGTGCTGGTCGGTGGAAATGACCTTGCCCGGCGAGTCCGACAGTTTGACCACCGGCTGGCCGTTGCATTCGGTCATTTTGATGACGATGTTGATCGGGTCGACGCCGGTATCGTTGGTCAGATTGGTGCCGATGCCGAACGAGACATTGGTCTGGTCGCGAAAGCGACGCCAGATCTCGGCCGCCTTGGGAATATCGAGCGAATCAGAGAAGATCAGGTTGCGCGTTTTCGGGTCGATGCGATTCTTGCGGTAGTGCTCGATCATCGCCTCGCCCCAGGCAAACGGATCGCCCGAATCCTGGCGGGCACCGTCGAAAAGCTTGCAGAAGTAGAGATCGAAGTCGCGCAGGAAGGCTTTAAGGCTGTAGGTATCCGACAGTGCGATGCCGAGATCGCCGCGGTACTCGCGGGCCCAGACCTCGAAGGCGAAACGCTGGGTTTCGGCCAGCCTCGGACCGAGTGCCTGGCAGGCCTGGATGAACTCATGCGCCATGGTGCCGATCGGCACCAGACCCAGTTCCTTGGCCAGGCGCACATTGGAGGTGCCACGAAAGCTGCCGGGAATGCGATCGGCCAGGGTCTCGACCACCTCATCGTGCCATTCGCGCGAGAAGCGCCGGCGCGTGCCGAAATCGGCAAAGATGAACTCGTCGGGACGGTCCAGCGCCTGCACCTGGCCTATCTTCTCTTCCAGCCGGCGGTGGGCCTCGACAAAATCGTGATCCGGCCAGTGGTGCCGGCAGTAGGCCTCGCTGATGATGGCCAGCAGCGGAACCTCGAACAGGATGGTGTGCAGCCAGGGGCCGCGGATGGTGATCGCCAGCTGACCGTCTTCCTCGCGAATGTCGACGAAGCGCGATTGCAGTTGAAACAGGCGCAGGAACTCGACGAAGTCGTCCTTGAGGTAGCGCAGGCTTTTGAGGTAGTTGAGTTCCTCCGGCCCGAGCCTGAGCGAGCAAAGCTGTGCGATCTCGTGCTCGATATCGCGCGCCAGCGGTCGCAGGTCCACGCCTGCGCTTCGGCACTTGAAGCGGTACTCGACTTCCGCACCCGGGAACTGGTGCAGAACCGCCTGCATCATCGAGAACTTGTAGATGTCGGTGTCGAGCAGCGACTGGATAATCATGCTGCTGGTACCAGTTCGTCGAGGGAGTCGATGGTGACGACGCCGGCTTTTCGCATCGTCGCCAGCGCCTCCTCGGTACTGTCCTGGGCGATACCTCGACAGGCTGCCAGGTTGAGCACAGTGGTGAAGCCCGCGTTCTGCAGCTGCAATGCGGTGGCCTTGACACAGAAATCGGTCGCCAGGCCACCGACCAGCACATGGCTGACCTCGTGTGCGTTCAGCCACTCGATCACGCCGGTACTCATGTGCTCGGTCAGGTCGTGGTAGCACGCGCCGTAGGGGTGCATGTCCAGTTCGACACCCTTCCAGACGAAGAAATCATATTCGACCGGTCTCGGCAGGCCGGGAACCAGTTCGAAGCCTTCAGTACCCGGTACGGCATGCACTGGCCAGTGCTCCTCCACATGATCGCCCTCGACACCGGGCTGGCCGATCTTGTCGGGATCGTCGGTGATCCACACTGCCTTCGGGCTGTGAGAGTCCTTGGAACCCAGTCGCCACCCGGCCAGTTCGGCCTGCCGGTTGAGTTCCGGGCCAATGCGCTCACCGCCCTCGACGGGCAGCTCGTCGGGGCAGATTGGCGTAAAGGTGCGCTGGGCATCGACATCGAAACTGGCCACGAAGCGCTTGTCGGGCAGTTGCATGACGAACTCCGATTCTTTGGTGAGCCTGTGAGTGTACGTGAGGGCGAGTCCACGGCAAGCCAACAGGCGCCCTTGCGTCTGGCGGCCCTTGCTGGCAAATTGAGTGCATGACCACCAATACCGAATATCGCGAAGCGTACCGACGTGAACATGTCGGTCCGCGCTATTCGGGCAGGGCTCACCTGACTTTCGCGCTGGTCTTCAGCCTGGGCGGTATCGCCTTGTGCATCTGGCAGCTCGATGCGGCGCAGCCGCTGGAGTGGCTGACCATTCCGCTGGCCTTTCTCTACGCCAACCTGGTCGAGTATGCCGGGCATCGTTGGGTGATGCACCGCAAGGTGCCGGGGCTGGGCCTGATCTACAGGCGCCATTCCGGCCAGCATCACCGCTTCTTCACCGACCGCCACATGGCCCTGGAGGGCTGGCAGGACTGCAAGGTCGTGCTGTTTCCGGCCGTGTTGATGGTGTTCTACTTCGGCGCCTTCGCCACGCCGGTTGGTCTGCTGCTGGCCTGGCTGACCACCGCCAACGTCGCCTGGCTGTTCGTGGCCGTGGCGCTGGGTTACTACCTCAACTACGAGCTGCTGCACCTGGCCTACCACCTGCCCGAGGATTCACGGTTGCTCAATCTCCCGTTCATCCGCCGCCTGCGCCGCCTGCACCACCGCCATCACGACACCTCGCTGATGGCACACAGGAACTTCAACATCACCTATCCCATCGGCGACTGGCTGTTCCGAACCAGGGCGTGAGGCGAAAGGTGAACGGGTGAATGGGTGAATGGGATAGGCGAAAGGCGAAAGGCGAAACGTAGGCTGACCGACGTACCGACGTACCGACGTACCGTCGCACAGACGCACAGACGCACAGACGCACAGACGCACAGACGCACAGACGCACCGGCCCGGCGGAACCCCGAACCCTACCGAGCCTGTTCAGCAGCCACCATGCCGTTGGTTTCGCGGCCGCTCAGGCGTTGGAGCAGGCGGGTGA
The DNA here is from genome assembly GCA_007128175.1 of Wenzhouxiangella sp. Lineage (GTDB taxonomy): Bacteria > Pseudomonadota > Gammaproteobacteria > Xanthomonadales > Wenzhouxiangellaceae > Wenzhouxiangella. The sequence continues at coordinate 2,865 of SKXY01000122.1, forward strand.
AGTCGTCGCCGATCAGGTAGAGGATGGGGATCAGCCCCAGCGTGATGACGGTGGCGAAGACGATACCGAAGGCCAGAGAGGTTGCCATCGGGATGACGATTTGCGCCTGCAGGCTGGTCTCGAAGAACACGATTGGCGCCAGTCCCAGGAAAGTGGTCAACGAGGTCAGGATGATCGGGCGGAAACGAGCCCGGGTGGCCTTGACTGCCGCTTCGATGCGCGACTGCCCAAGCCTGCGATGCCGGTTGACGAAATCCACCAGGATCAGGCTGTCGTTGACCACCACACCGGCCAGGGCGATGATGCCGAACAGGCTGAGCATGCTGACCGGTATACCCAGGATCAGGTGGCCGATGACCGCCCCGATCATGCCGAACGGGATCACCGACATGATCAGCAACGGCTGCAGGTAGGACCGCAGCGGGATGGCGATCAGCGCATAGATCAGGAATAGAGCGAAGAATGTGCCCCACAGCAGGTCCGTGCGGACTTCCTGCTGACTGCGGGTCTGGCCTGCCAGTCGGTAGCGCACGCCGGGATAGCTGTCGAGGATCTGAGGCAGGTAGGTTTCGCGCAACTCTGATGCGATGCGTCCCGGTTCAGCGATGTCGGTATCAACACGGCCGGTCACGCTGATGGAGCGTTCGCGGTCAAAACGTCGAATGGTTGACGGGCTGGAGCCCTGGATCACTTCGGCGACCGCGTCGAAGGGGATTTCCTGTCCGTCGGGGGTGCGGATACGCATGGATTCCAGGTAACCCTCAGAAGTCCGCTGCTCGCGGGGGTAGCGCACCATGACCCGGACATCGTCCTGACCGCGCTGAATGCGCTGGACTTCCTCGCCGAAGAAGGCCTGGCGCACTTGCAGCGCCAGATCCTGCTGGCTTAGGCCCAGTACTTCGGCCTCGGGGCGAATCTCCAGTTGCAGTTCGCGCATGCCGCCCTCGAAGGAGTTGCGGATGTCGTAGGTGCCGTCAAAGGCGCGGATGCGAGCCTCCAGGTCGGCAGCAGCTGCTTCGAGCTGTCCGAGGTCGCGCCCGACCAGCTGGAATGACAAGTCGGGACCGTCACCGCCCGGGCCGCCTGCGCCGCCGACGCGCAAGCCACGAACGCCCGGCATTTCGCCCACCTGCTCGCGCCAGCGCCGTTCGATCTCACGCGTGGTAATGCGGTCGTCGTCGGTGCGGGTCAGTTCGACCAGCATGCCGCCTGTCGTCTCGGAGCCGGACCAGGCGAAAGTGGTGCGCACGACTGGGTGATCCAGTGCCAGTGCTTCCTGCATTTGCACGTCGACTTCACGCAGCGCCTGCTCGAGGCGATCCATGTTGCCGTGGGTGACGTAGGCTGGCGTGCCCTCGTTCATTTCCAGGTCCACGCGCATGAAATCGCCGGCAATATCGGGAAAGAAAACGACGCGCAGGAAGCCACCGACGATCAGGCCCAGCGACAGGATGAGTATCGAGATGAAGCCTGCCAGCGCAAGGTAGCGATTCTTCAGCAGCACTCGCAGGGACGGCAAATAGTATTTGTCCACCATGTGGAACATGCCGTCGGAGAAGCCGCGCTGGAAGCGCACGAAACGGTTGGGCGTGTCGGTCTCGTATTTCTTGACCCGCATGTGGGCGAGGTGAGCCGGCAGGATGAGCTTCGACTCGACGATGGACATGATTAGGCACAGCACCACGACCCAGCCGATGGCGGCAAAGAACTGCCCCTGGACGCCCGAGACCAGCAGGATGGGCAGGAAGGCGGCGATGGTGGTCAATACGCCAAACGTCGCAGGAATGGCGACCTTGTGCACGCCGTTGACCACGTTCTCGATGGAATGGCCCTTGGCCCGTATTTCGGTGTAGGCGGATTCGCCCATGATGATGGCGTCGTCGACAACAATGCCTAGAACCACCAGAAAACCGAACAGGCTGATCAGGTTGATGGTTACCCCGACCACTGGCAATAGCCACATGGCACCGAGGAAAGCGACCAGCAGACCGACCATGACCCAGAAGGCCAGCTTCAGGCGCAGGAACAGGGTCAGGATCAGAAACACCAGCGCGGCCCCGGCGAACAGGTTCTTGCCCATCATCTTCAGGCGGTCGCCGAGGTAAAAGGAAATGTCGGCCCACCAGTCCACGCCGATGCCGGCCGGCAGTGTTTCCTGCTTGTTTTCGATGAACTCGCGGACTTCCTCGGAAATGGCCAGTGCGTTCTGTTCACCGATCGAAGAGACGCGAATGGCGATGGCCGGCTCGCCGTTGTGGCGGGAATAGAAATCGCGGTCGACGAAGCCGTCGCGGATGTTGGCGATATCGCGCACGCGCACGCGGCTGCCGTCGGGATTGGTGCGCACCACGATGTCCTCGAAGTCCCGACCGACGTAGGCCTGGCCAATGGTGCGGACCAGCACGTCGCCACCGGTGGTTTGAATGCGTCCACCGGGCAGGTCCAGAGACGAGCGACGAATGGCCTGGGCGACATCGGTGAGGGTCAGGTTGTAGGCCCTGAGTGTTTCCTCCCGCACTTCGATGGCGACCTCATAGGGACGCGCGCCGATCAACTCGGCCTGGGTAACCGAGGGCAGGGCGGTGATGTCGTCGCGAATCTGGCGGGCAAATTCCTTGAGCGTGCGCTCGGGTACGTCGCCGTAAACCGACACCCAGATGACTTCCTGCGTCCAGGTATTGCGGCGGTAGGTGGGGCGCTCGGTTTCGGCGGGGAAGGTGGCGATGGAATCGACCCGCATCTTGATGTTGTCGAGTACCTCGAGCACGTCGTACTCGGGCTCGACTTCGACGGTAACCGTGCCCGAACCCTCTCGCGCTGTGGCGATGATCTCGCGGACGCCCTCGAGATCCTGGATGGCCTCCTCGATCTTGATCAGTACGCCTTCCTCGACATCGCGAGGCGTGCCACCGCGATAGGGCACGCTGACGGTGACGTAGTTGGTCTCGATGCGCGGCTGCACTTCCTTGGTGATGGTCATGGCCGTGTACAGGCCGCCGGCGATCAGGCACACCATCAGCAGGTTGGCCGCCACGTTGTTGTGGGCAAACCAGGCAATGATGTTGCCATACCAGTTGCGTTCGGGAATCACGAGTCTTCCTCCCGCATGGCGGCCAGGTCACCGGCCGGCAGAACACGTAACTCCGGCTCGGGGCCGTCGGCCGAGCGCGTTTGCAGCAGCATGCCGGGCAGCGGTACGGGAATCGCGGTCGTTATGACACGCTCGCCGGTCTGGATATCGTTATGCAGGTAGACCCGGTGCGCGGTGGCACGGACAACCTGGACATTGCGAATTTCGAGCCGATCGTTCTCGTCGGCCATAAACAGGGTGTCCCCCTCGCGCAGGGCCGAGCGCGGCAATTCGATCAGTCCTTCGGCGGACCGTCCACGCACTTCGGCCTGGACAAACGTGCCCATCTGCAAAGGCAGCGGTTGCAGGTTGCCGAGCAGTCCGTAGGGATCGTCGACCTGAACAACGGCGTAGCTCAGGCGCGTGTTCTCGTCGACCACGCCCTCGGTTCGAACCACGCGCCCTGTCCAGTGACCACGCTGACCGCCGACGCTGCCGGTCAAGGTTACCGGGGTGAAGTAAGTGTCGAACCTGCCCGGTCGGGGCAGATCAAGAAAGGCCAGATCCTGGTCCGATAGCGGCAGCCGGATTTCGGCCACGTCCACGGCAAAGGCCTGTCCCAAAGATGTGCCCGCGCTGACGTACTGGCCCAGGTCGATGTCGCGCACACGCACCAGGCCGTCGTAGGGCAGACGGATACGGGTACGTTCCAGGTTGCGCTCGGCGCGCATCACGGCCGCCTCCGCGGCCTGCACGGCCGCTTCCGCCCCGGCCAGCTGCGGCAGGCGCAGCACCAGATCGCTGGGCTGGCGCTCGCTGCCGTGCATGCGCTCCCAGTCCTTTCGGGCCTGCTCTGAACGGGCTCGTTCATCGGCCAGTTGGGCCTCAGCTGAGGCCATCTCGGCACGTGCCTGCAGCAGGGCGGCCTCGTAGTCGCTGGGATCGATTTCAGCCAGAACTTCGCCGGCGCGGAAGAATCCGCCCGCCGAAAAGCTTTCCGAGACCTCAACGACCCGGCCGGCGACTTCGGCGACAATGGTGGTTTCGGTGCGCGGCTTGACCGTGCCTTGGGCGTTGACATTGAAATGACCGTCGCTGGCCTCGGCCTCGATGACTTCGACCAGCATGGCGGCGGTCGTGGCCTCGCGCTCGGGTGGGGAGGGTCGATTCATGGCCAGCAGCGCCACGACCAGAATCGAGATCAGGATCAGCGCAGGCGGCAGCAGGATGGCGAAAGTCTTTTTCACGGATGGTTTTCCCGCAGTCGGTATTGCAAATAGTTGGATGACATGGTGCCAAAACGCACCGTTCCTGACACGTGCCAGAAGGCATGGTACGAAAGTCACGGTCCTGGACGATGACTGGAAAAATACTGCCGCCACCCCAACGTTAACGAGCTTGCGTTAGACTGCCAAATGGCTGTAAAGATCACTGCCCCATGGACAACAGGATCCACCTCAAGACCCCGGACGAAATAGAAGCCATGCGAGTTGCCGGCCAACAGGCCGCCAGTGTACTGCGCCTGGTACGCGAGCACGTGAAACCCGGGGTCACCACCGGTGAACTGGACCGGATCTGTCACGAGTACATCGTCGACGAACTCAAGGCGGTTCCGGCGCCGCTTAACTACCGCGGTTTCCCTAAGTCGATTTGCACTTCCCTCAACCACGTGGTCTGCCACGGTATTCCTGGCGACCGGAAGCTCAAGGACGGCGACATCCTCAACATCGACGTCACCGTCATCCAGGACGGTTGGCATGGCGATACTTCGAAGATGTTCTACGTCGGTGACCCCTCGGTGAAGGCGCGCCGCATCTGCGAAGTTGCTCACCGGGCGCTGCTTACCGGCATCGAGATGGTGCGCCCGGGTGTGACTCTGGGTGATATCGGTCACGCCATCCAGACCTATGCCGAGGGGCAACGCTGCTCGGTGGTACGCGAATATTGCGGCCACGGCATCGGACGCGGCTTTCACGAGGCCCCCCAGGTGCTCCACTACGGCCGCCCGGGCGAGGGTGTGGTACTCGAGCCGGGAATGACCTTCACCATCGAGCCGATGGTCAACCTGGGCAAGCGCCACACACGCCTGCTGCCCGACGAATGGACCGTGATCACGCGTGATCGCAGCCTTTCAGCGCAGTGGGAGCACACCATGGCGGTCACCGCCGACGGTGTCGACGTGCTGACCCGGTTGCCCGACGACGAGCTGTGACCGAACGACTGAGCGCCGTTCCAGCCACCCGCGACTGCCTCGACATGGCGGCGCTGGCCGAGTTACCGGACGATAGCTCGGTTCTTGCGCGGGCACTTTCGACGATGCGCAAGGAGGCCGACACGGAGTTGCACCGAAACTTCGAATCCGGCACCGACATTCGCGAACTGGTCCACGCCCGCGCCTGGGTGATGGAGCAACTCGTTCTGGCCGCCTGGGAGCGGCTGGCCCCGGTTGACGGTGGGCTCGAGCTTTGTGCGGTCGGCGGATTCGGCCGCGGTGAGCTGCATCCTCACTCGGATGTCGACCTGCTCATTCTCAGACCCGACAGCAACGATCTCGACGAAGCGGCACTGGAACGCTTCATACAGGTGCTGTGGGACGCCGATTTGCATCCGGGTCAGAGCGTGCGCACGGTGGCCGAGTGCGTGACCGAGGCCGGCGGAGACGTCGGGGTCGCGACCAACCTGATGGAATCACGACTGCTGGCCGGCAATGGTGTCCTGTTCGAGGCCATGCGCAAGGCGACCGACGCGCCGGTGCTGTGGCCGGCGGCCGAGTTCTTCAGCGCCAAGAGCGAGGAGCAGGAAGAACGCCACGCCCACTTCGAGGACACCATATACAACCTCGAGCCCAACCTGAAGGAAGGCCCCGGCGGGCTCAGGGACATGCAGATGATCGCCTGGGTGACGCGCCGGCATTTCGGCACCTCGACCCTGCACGGCCTGGTCGAGCACGAGTTTCTGAGCGAGCGCGAGCACGAGGACCTGGTGGCCGGCCGCGACTATCTATGGCGCCTGCGCTGGGCGCTGCACGAACAGGCCGGCCGCGCCGAGGAGAGACTGCTGTTCGAACACCAGCGTCGCATGTCCGAACAGTTCGGCTTCGGCGATTGCTCGAAGTCCAATCAGCCCGTCGAGCAGTTCATGCAGGGCTACTACCGTCACGTGATGCAACTGGCGCGGCTCAACGAGCGCCTGCTGCAGGCGTTCGAGGAGGAATTGCTGGTCGGACGCCGTCACCTGCCGTCGGCCGATATCGACGAGCATTTCCGGCTGCACCACGGCTACCTGGAATTGAAGGACCCGCATGCCTTCGTGCTCGACCCGCACCTGATCATGCGCATGTTCCTGGTGCTGGCCGATCATCCCGAGGTGCGCGGCGTGCGCGCCAACACCATCCGCCTGGTACGCGATCACCTCTACCTGATCGACGAGCACTACCGCAACGACCCGGAAGTGCTTGCCATGTTCCTGGAACTGCTACGCCGGGAGCGCTGCGTTTACAGCCAACTGGCCAGGATGAATCGCTACGGCGTGCTGGCCGCGCTGTTACCGGCGTTTGCACAAATTACCGGGCGCATGCAATTTGACCTGTTCCATGTCTACACGGTCGACCAGCACACCCTGTTCGTGATTCGCAACCTGCGCCGCTTTGCTTATGCCAAGCATCCCGAACGGTTTGCCCGGGCGATCGAGATCTTCAAACGGATCGAGCGGCCGGAAGTGCTCTACCTGGCCGCACTGTTTCACGATATTGCCAAGGGTCGCGGTGGCGATCATTCCGAGTTGGGCGCGGTCGATGCGCGCGAGTTCGTCGATCGCCTGGACATGCCGGAGGCCGATCGGGAGCTGGTCGTCTGGCTGGTGCTCGAACACCTGCTGATGTCGCGTACCAGCCAGCGCGAGGATATCTCCGACCCGGACGTGGTCAATCGTTTTGCCGAAGCGGTTGGCACGCGTCACCGTCTTGACCATCTTTTCGTCCTTACCGTGGCCGATATCGCCGCAACCAGCCCCAAGCTCTGGAACTCCTGGAGGGACAGCCTGTTGTGGGAGCTCTACGTGGCGACCGACGAAGCACTGGATCGGGATCAGCCGGTCGATCGGCAGACCAGCCTGGACGAGACCCGGGCCGATGCCGAGCGACTACTGCTTGATCGAGGTCATGATCGTTCGGAAATCGACTGCTGCTGGCAGCAATTGCCCGATCGGGCCTTTCTCAGACTGGATCCGGAGCAACTGCTCTGGACCACGGAGCTGGTCCTGGCCGCCGAGGCGCTGCCACGGGTGGCCTGCCAGCGCCATGACGACAAGGGCATCAGCGAAGTCTTCGTCCACGCCGAGGATTTTCCCGGCCTGTTCGCCGTGGTCGCGCGTGAACTCGATCGCATGCAGCTCAACGTGCTGGCCGCACGTGTCATCACCACCCGTGACGGCAAGAGCTGGGACATCTTCCAGGTCATGGATGCCAACGGCCAGCCGCTCAATGATTCCGATTCGGTCCGGCTGGAGCACTCGCTGATCGAGCAACTCTCCGCCAAGCAGGTGCGTCCGCTGCCGCCGCGGCCGGTGCCGCGACGTCTGCAGCCGTTCATGGGCAAGGCCGAGATCGACTTGCGACAGGCCGACGGCATGACCGAGCTTGAAATCGCCGCCACCGACCGCCCGGGCCTGCTTTCGGCGATTGCCGAGGCGCTCGTGGCCTGCGGCGCACGCCTGCACGACGCCCGCGTGGCCACCTTCGGCCAGCGTGTCGAGGACATGTTCACCATCAGCGACGCTGAAGGCGGGGCGCTGGACGAGGAAGCCTGCCAGGCGCTGGAAAAGGAGTTGAGGGGACGGTTGGATGTTGGTTGAACAGTGTGGAGTGTGACAGGTGGTGGGAAACGAAAAATGTAAAACGTGAAACGTGGGGAATGCTGTGCTGTCTTGTGGCGGCGGTGGCCAATGGCGGGGCCATGCCATTGGCCAGCACGGACAAGATCGAAACCCGGGAGTTTGCCCCCGTTTTACGTTTTACGTTTCCCGTTTAAACGCCAGACGAACCAATAACTAAACGAGAGAATCGATGTTGAACGAAATGGACAAACTCAAGCACGCCATCGAGGAAGCCTGGGATCAGCGCGATCAACTGCGGCCTGACACGGCACCGGATGCGCTGCGGGCCAAGGTCGACACTTGCCTTCAGGGGCTTGAAAGTGGTGAACTGCGCGTGGCTGAACCGGCTGAAGACGGCTGGAAGGTCAATGGCTGGCTCAAGCAGGCCATCCTGTTGCACTTCCGCATGACGGCCAACCGCGAGATGAAAGGCGGAGTGAGTAATTATTACGACAAGGTCGATCTGCGCTTCGCCGACGATGTGGACCCGCCGGCCAAATGCGGCGCCCGGATCGTGCCGACCGCCACCGTGCGGCGTGGTGCGCATATCGGTGACGATGTCGTGCTGATGCCCAGCTACGTCAATATCGGTGCCTACGTCGGCCCGGGCAGCATGATCGACACCTGGGCGACCGTGGGCTCCTGCGCCCAGATCGGTGCCGGTGTGCATATCTCCGGTGGTGCGGGGATCGGCGGTGTCCTCGAGCCGCTGCAGGCCAACCCGACCATCATCGAGGACGGTTGCTTCATCGGTGCGCGCTCGGAAGTGGTCGAGGGCGTGATCGTGGAGAAGGGGGCGGTCATCGGCATGGGCGTCTTCCTCGGCCAATCGACCCGTATTTATAATCGCGAGACCGGCGAGATCACCACTGGTCGCGTGCCGGCCGGCTCGGTCGTGGTCGCCGGCAGCCTGCCGGCCAAAGACGGCAGCCATAGCCTGTATGCCGCCGTCATCGTCAAGCAGGTCGACGAGAAGACCCGCGCCAAGACATCGGTCAACGAACTGCTGCGGGCTGGCTGAATAAAAAAACCCGGCGGGTCGTCCCGCCGGGGATTGCCAGAAAAAAGGTGGGCGTTGTTGCTTCGGGGTACACAAGAGAGGATAGAGCGCCCAACCCCTGCCGGGTTACTAACGAGATCATTGACCTCGTTAGTAATTAGTCGGCCCTGGCAGAAACGAATTCCGGATACGCTTCCATTCCGCATTCCCCGCTGTCCAGGCCGGAAAACTCTTCTTCTTCACTGACCCGAATGCCGACCAGGGCCTTGAGGATGGCCCAGACAACGAGGCTGGCGGTGAATACGAAGGCGAAGATCACGGCGAGGCCGGCCAGCTGTCCGAGCAGACTGGCGTCTGGGTTGCTAAACAATACGGCCAGTACACCCCAGACGCCGACCACGCCGTGCACCGAAATCGCACCCACCGGGTCGTCGATCTTCAGCCGATCCAGTCCGATGATGGACAAGACCACGATCACGCCGCCGGTGGCGCCGATCACGGCTGCCAGCAGGGGGGGCGGGGCCAGCGGTTCGGCGGTGATCGAAACCAGTCCGGCGAGTGCGCCGTTCAATGCCATGGTCAGGTCGGCCTTGCCGAACATGAGCCGTGCGAGCACCAGAGCTGCCACCAGCCCGCCGGCCGCGGCCAGGTTGGTGTTGACGAACACCTTGGCGACATTGTTGGCCGAATCGACGTTCGAGACCATCAGCTCGGACCCGCCGTTGAAACCGAACCATCCCATCCAGAGGATGAACATGCCCAGGGTGGCCAGCGGCAGGTTGCTGCCGGGAATGGCGTTGATCTCGCCTGAGGGACCGTATTTGCCCTTGCGTGGCCCGAGCAGCAGCACCCCGGCCAGGGCGGCCGAGGCGCCGGCCATGTGAACGATGCCCGATCCGGCGTAGTCACTGTAGCCGAGACCGTCCAGAAAGCCTTCGCCCCAGCTCCAGTAGCCCTGGATCGGGTAGATCACGCCGGTCAGCACCACGGCGAAGGCCAGGAAGGCCCAGAGCTTCATGCGCTCGGCTACCGCACCGGAGACGATGGACATGGCCGTGGCCACGAATACCACCTGGAACATGAAGTCGGACAGGTTGGAATAGTAGACGTCACCGTCGCTGGCCAGCACCTCGTCGAGGGTGTTGTCGCCCCCCAGGAAGAAGCTCAGGCCGGGAATGAAGCCGTTGCCTGACTCCGGATACATCAGGTTGTAGCCGACGATCATGTACATCAGGCAGGCAATGGCATACAGGGCCACGTTCTTGGTCAGGATCTCCACGGTATTGCGTGTGCGGACCAGTCCCGACTCCAGCATGGTGAAGCCGGCTGCCATCCACATCACCAGAACGGCACAGATCAGAAAGTAGAAGGTGTCCAGTGCGTACTGAACTTCGATTACGGATTCCATCGGTAGGGTTCTCCCGGGAGTTGGTGGCGCGTTACAGTGCGGATTCGTCGGCTTCACCGGTGCGGATGCGTATGACCCGCTCCAGTGAAGTGATGAAGATCTTGCCGTCGCCTACCTTGCCGCTGTGGGCGCTGGAAAGAATGGCCTCGGTAATGTCTTCGACATCCTCGTCCTGGGCGGCGACTTCCAGCTTGATTTTCGGAAGGAAGCTGACCTTGTATTCCGCCCCCCTGTAGATCTCGACGTGGCCTTTCTGTCGGCCGTAGCCCTTGATTTCGGTAACGGTCAGGCCCTGTACACCCGCCTGTTCGAGTGCTGAGCGCACATCGTCGAGCTTGTAGGGTTTGATGATGGCGGTAATCAGTTTCATGCCGCGTCTCCTTTGAAGTGTGGGAATGGCATTGGTCATGAGGGCTGAAGCGTCGATCAGTCGCATGTGCAGTTGGCAATGCTTCAAGCAAGCTTCGTGCCATCGTCCAGGAGCGCACGTGACAGACAGCCAATCAATGGGCTTGCCGATGATTGGTTGCTTTTTTTAAGGTCTTCTCGAACCGGCTTGATGCGTCAAGACTCAACAGGCGCCATGAAAACTGCCCATAAGTTGTGCAATGGAATCCAGAAGCTCTCTGGCAGGAAGACTCACGACGGGTCAGCTTCAGCGGTTCTCCGGGGGAGCGGTTAAAGGATCATCCGTAGCATCGTTATTGCCGAGTGCCGGGCTTGCACCGGTCTGGCACAAGTCGTGCATCTCCCGTTTCGGCAACGCCTGGTTTGCCGTAACAGTCACTTGAAGGAGTTCATGTCATGACCAGAACAATCATCGGCCTGCCCACGGCAACGTTCCTGTTGATCTCGGCCGCAGGCACAATCGGTTGCGTGGAAGCGGTCAGGGCCGAAGTCACCGGCAACATCGGAGTGGTATCCAACTACTTCTTTCGGGGCTTTTCAGAAACCGACGGCGGCGCGGCCGTGCAGGGCGGTCTCGACTTTGAAACGGATGGCGGTATCTACCTGGGCACCTGGGCATCGAACGTTGATTTCGGTGATGGCACGACATATGAGCTGGACTTGTATCTTGGTTTCGCCGGCGAGCTTGGCAACGGCCTGGGCTATGACGTGGGCTACAACCAGTACCTTTATCCGGATGCCCCGGGCAGCGCCAGTTTCGGCGAAGTCTATGGCGAGCTGAGCTTCGGGTTGTTCTCGGGCGGTCTGGCCTACACCATCCATGACAGCAGCGACTCCGCACTCGAGACGGGCGACTTGTACTTTCATGCCGCTATCGAGTTTGCTCTGGTCGATGACTACAGCCTTGGTTTCCTGGTCGGGCGCACGGCCTTCGATGATGCCGAAGCCGAGAGTTACACTCACTTCACGGCCACTCTCGGCAAGGAAACGGCAGCATTGGGGGCTTTCAGCCTGAACATGGAGTATGAGGATACTTTTGACAAGGACCTGAAGGCATGGGTTGGCTGGTCACTCGCGTTCTGAGCCCGTTCATGCCCGTTCTCGTTGCCCCGGGTTCGAATTGTCGCCCTTTTTCACGTTTTTGAAAAAAGTTGGCGGTATCCTACGGGTATGGACATCTACGGCATTAAAACCTGCGATACCTGTCGCAAGGCCCGCAAGTGGCTGGACGAGGCCGGAGTGACCTACCGTTGGCACGATCTTCGCGAGGAGGTCCCCGACCAGGGGACCCTGAGGCGCTGGTTGGATGAGGTCGGTGCAGACAAGCTGGTCAATCGGCGCTCGACGACCTGGCGCGGGCTGGATGACGACGACCGGGCGCGGGCCGCGACCGTCGATGGTGCGCTGTCGCTTCTGCTGTCATACCCGACGCTGGCCAAGCGGCCGATTATCGATACGGGAGAGGTCGTTCTGGTCGGTTTTACCGACCAGACCGGCACCACCCTGCTGGAGTTGCCATGAGTCAAGCAGCGCCTGAAGGGTCCGCGCCGCTGGCGCCGGTGACTCGCGAGATGCGCGAGGCCCGCGAGGTTCACCTCTCGCCGCTGGCTACGCGTTCGGCCGACAGTCGTGGACGCGAACGGGAGGAAGTGCCGGATCCGTATCGCACCGAGTTCGAGCGCGACCGCGATCGGGTGCTGCATTCCAAGGCCTTCCGGCGCCTGAAGCACAAGACTCAGGTGTTCATCAATCCCGAGGGTGATCACATCGTCACCCGCATGAGCCATACCCTGCAGGTCACACAGGTTGCGCGTGCCATTGCCGTGGCGCTGGGTCTCAACGAAACGCTGACTGAAGCGATCTGCCTGGCGCATGACTGCGGACATACGCCGTTCGGCCATACCGGCGAGGCGGCGCTGTCGGAATACGTCGAGGCCGGCCAGTGGCTGCACTCGGAGCAGGGCGTGCGTATATTCAATGTACTCGAGCCGCGTAATCTGACCTGGGAAGTGATCGACGGCATTCGTGCCCACACCTGGCGGGTCAAGCCCCCGCCGCACACCGCCGAGGGCTGGGCCTGCCGTTTTGCCGACCGCATCGCCTACCTCAATCATGATCTGCAGGATGCGGTCCGGGCCGGCGTGATCTCGGCCGACGATGTGCCGGAAGAGATCACCGAGGTGCTTGGCCCGCTCAACGGGCGCAGCTGGATCAATGGCATGATCGAGGCGGTTATCGACGAATCGGTCAGGCGCGGCAAGGTGACCATGTCGGCCGATGTGTTGCTGGCCATGAAGCATTTCCGTGAATTCATGTTCGAGCGTGTTTACCTGCGCCCCGAGGCCCGGGCCCAGGCAGATCGTGCCCGTGGCGTGATACATCAGTTGGTCGAACACCTTCTGCACCATCCCGACCAGATTCCCGACAGCTACAGGATTGCCGAGGCCGACACCCTCACGCAGGTGCTTGATTACGTCGCCGGCATGACCGACCGCTACGCGCTCAACCTCCATGATGAATTGTTTCGACCGCGCGGTCTGGTGTGATGCCTGAAGACGGCTCCCTTCTGTATCTCGCCTACGGTTCCAATCTTCATCCGCGTCGCCTGCGTGAACGCATCGGCGAGATCAAACTCGCAGGCGTAGTGGAATTGCCCGGTTGGCGGCTGTGCTTTGACAAGCGCGGCGCCGACGGGTCGGCCAAGGCCAACCTGCGCCCCGCCCCCGGAAGTGATCAGGTGGCCTGGGCCGCCGCATACCGCGTGCAGCCGAATCAATTGCCGGCCCTCGACCGCTTCGAGGGCTGTGGAGGCGGCTACGAAACGTTCCGCTTTGATGTCTCTGTTCAGGGGCGCTGGCAACCGGCACTGGCCTACCTGACACCTTCCCACTGGACGACTGAATCGATGCGGCCCTACGACTGGTACCGTGCCTTGATTGTTGCCGGCGCCGGGTACCTCGGGCTTCCTGCAGCATACGTCGCTTCCATAAGGGCTTTTCCGGTCATTATCGATCCGGATACAGGCCGTCGCCGGGCAAGACTGGAACTTGCCGAGCAGTGCAAGCGTGACGTGCGCCCCGCATTGCATTAGCGTTGCGTGATCTGTTACCGTTGCGTTTTAGCGAAATTAATTCCGTGGCAAGAGCGGGTCAGTATCCCGAACTTGCCGGAGACACGTTGTGTCCGATTCGGGGTTTCATTGTGGAGCAGGCTGGATATGGGGCTATATCCGGTTGTGTGCTCCGAGCCCGTTCTGGTCGCGGATGACTGACCCGTTGTGCCATTGGGAGGGATCCGCATGAGTTACCAGCTTTTCAGGTTGTTCGGTGCTGCCGTTCTGGCAGCCACCGTCTCCACTTCATTCGCATCGGCCGGGGAAGACGAGGCCGAGATCCTCAAACGTCAGATCGAGGCCATGCAGCAGCAGTTGCTGGAAATGCAGCAGCAGCTGGGTGACCTGCGCGAGGAGCGTGATCGTGAGCGTGAAGAGCGCGAGGAGATCGAGACACGCATCGTTCAGGTCGAGGAATCGGTGACGGAAGAAGACACCGATGGTATCGACGTTGGCGGTGCCGTGCGGTTGAACGTCTGGTGGCAGGATTACAACGATCAGATCAAGGATCGCTACAGCGACTTCGAACTGGAACTGTTTCGTATCAACTTCAGTGGCTCGATCGGTGATGTATTGCTTGATGCCGAATGGCGCCGCTATAACGACTTTCAGGCCATTCACCATGCCTGGGTTGGCTATGACTTCTCCGATGAACTGCAGATGCAGCTGGGTATCACCCAGGTGCCATTCGGCATTCTGCCGTACATGAGTCACAGTTTCTGGTTCACGGGCAATTACTACCTCGGGTACGAGGATGATTACGACACAGGCATCAAGTTCATTCACACTCCGAGTGACGACTGGACCTTTCACTACGGTTTCTTCAAGAACCCGGAGTACGCCAATGACGCCCGCGCTGACCGCTACTCCTTCGACCTGGTGACCGGCGGCGATCAAGGCAATACGGAAACCAATCAGTTCAACTTCCGTGCCGAAAGACATATCGACCTGGGCGATGACTCGCACATGGATGTCGGCCTGAGTCTTCAGGCTGGCCAGATGTACAACCGCATCACTGAACGCAACGGCGACCGCTGGGCCATCGGCGGTCATCTGGACTCCTATTTTGGTCCCTGGAATCTGCGTCTTCAGGCGCTTCGCTACGAGTACAACCCCGAGAATCCCGAGGGCGTTTCGGATGACTTCGTGCAGAAAGGTGCATTCGCATTCCCGTTCCTGATGGCGGCCAAGGCCAATACCTATACCTACAGCATCTCGCGGTCGTTCGATCTCGACTGGGGCCCTATCACCTGGGCTAACTGCTATAACGAAGGCACCTATGTCGATCCCGACGTGGACGGTGGATCCAACTCCGTGCAGAGCGTCACGGGTTGCTCGGTTGCCGCCGGCGGTGTGTTTGCCTATTTCGACTGGATCACCGGCCGCAACATGTGGTTTGCCGGTGGTGACGGTATTGGCCTTGATGCGACGACCGCCGGACGGTGGGATTCCCGCTTCAACATCAATATCGGCTACTACTTCTGATAGTCAGTGAGGGTAGGAAGCTCAATCGTGCGCCGGAACAACAAGAACAACCGGCGTACCGATTGAGTTTTTGTGCTCCAGCATAAGGAGAACAGAACATGACTGAATCCAACCAGAGCGAAGAACAGAAAATCGTGGAGGAGATTGAAGATCTCTACGATACCGACTATGAGATCGGCCAGGACAACATCACGGCGATGGGGGTTGATCTTCACAATCCGGTTTTTCCAGCAAGCGCCGGGTTGATTCTGCTTTTCGTCATTCTCTCCCTGATCTTTCCCGACCAGTCCAACGAAATTCTGAACAATGCCCGCGTCTGGGTCGGCGAGACGTTTGATTGGCTGTTTCTGTCCGCCGGCAATATCTTCGTACTGTTCTGCCTGGCACTGATCATCCTGCCGGTCGGCAAGATCCGTATCGGTGGTGAGCAGGCAACACCGGACTTCTCGTTCCCGTCCTGGCTGGCGATGTTGTTTGCTGCCGGTATGGGCATCGGCCTGATGTTCTGGGCCGTGGCCGAGCCGGTGGGTTATTTCACCGAGTGGTTCGGAACGCCGCTCAATGTGGACGGTGGCGATGCCACGGCCTCCCTGGGTGCGACCATGTACCACTGGGGGCTGCATCCCTGGGCGATCTACGGCGTAGTGGCGCTGTCACTGGCCTTCTTCACCTACAACAAGGGGCTGCCACTGACCATCCGCTCGACCTTTTACCCGTTGCTGGGTGACCGGGTCTGGGGCCCGTTCGGCCACACTATCGATACGCTGGCCGTCATCGCGACCTTGTTCGGTCTGGCCACCTCGCTGGGTCTGGGTGCGCAGCAGGCTGCTGGCGGCATGAGCTTTCTGTTCGGCATCGATAGCGGTTTGACCACCCAGATCACCATCATCGCCGGCGTCACCGCGGTTGCACTGATCTCGGTCTTGCGCGGTATCCACGGCGGTGTGCGGGTGCTCAGTAACATCAACATGATCGCGGCGTTCGTTCTGCTTGGCTTTGTCATGGTGGCCGGCGGTCTGATCGCATTCGTACAGAGCACCGGTACCACGCTGGGCGGTTACTTCCAGTATTTCCTGCCGCTGAGCAATCCGATCGGGCGCGAAGATGACACGTTCTATCATTCCTGGACCATCTTCTTCTGGGCCTGGTGGATCTCCTGGTCGCCGTTTGTCGGCATGTTCATTGCGCGGGTGTCGCGTGGACGGACCGTCCGTGAGTTCATGACCGCTGTACTGATTGTGCCGACCGTGGTCACCATCTTGTGGATGAGTGCCTTTGGCGGCAACGGCATCAACCAGGTGGTTGAGGGGGTTGGCGCACTCGCCGCGGAAGGTATTACCGACTCGGCGCTGGCGCTGTTCCAGATGTTGCAGAACCTGCCGTTTACCCAGATCACCTCTTTCCTGGCGATCTGCCTGGTGCTGATCTTCTTCATCACTTCCTCCGACTCCGGTTCGCTTGTGCTGGATTCGATCACGGCCGGCGGCAAGACCGATGCGCCGACTTTCCAGCGTGTTTTCTGGGTGGCCATCGAAGGTGTCATCGCGGCTGTGTTGCTCGCCGTTGGTGGCGACGCTGCACTCAATGCGCTACAGGCCGGCGCGGTCAGTACTGGCCTTCCGTTCGTGATCGTGCTGCTGGCCATGTGCGTGAGCCTGGCGATCGGGCTTCGGCATGAACTGCTATTGCTCAAGTACGGGCATGCGCAGACGGCTTGAAGCGACGGATATGCGGGCGGGAGACACCTTCCGCCCGCTCAACTGAATTGATGAGGAGATGACCATGTTTGACAAGATCATGATTCCGGTCGATCTCCAGCATGTCGAGAAGCTGGAAAGATCACTTGAAATTGCGGCCACCCTGGCCAAGGAGTGGAATGCGACTGTCTACTACGTGACCGTTGCCGGACGTGTGCCCAATCGTGCCGCCAAGTCGCCCGAGGAACATGCGAAGCATCTCGAGACGTTCGCCGCCGAACAGGGCGAGAAGTTCGGCATCTCGACTGCTTCGCTGACCAAGGACAGTACCGATGTGACCATCGAGCTGGAAAAGAAGCTGCTGGAAGCCGCCGAGGAAATCGGCGCCGATCTCATCGTCACTGCGTCGCACGTGCCGGGGATTTCGGACAAGCTGCACCTGATTCCCTCGCACTCCGGCGAGCTTGCCAGCAAGGCCAGGTGCTCGGTGTTCGTGTTGCGTGGCGAGGTGATGTAGCTTCCCAAGCCAAAGATGACGGTTCGATTCCGTTCGCCCGCTCCAGTATTGCCTTCCTGGCGGAAGGCGTGAATGGTAAAAGGTAAAACGTAAAACGAGGGATATTCATTGCCCTCTATTCGGGTCGCTGGCCAATTGCTGGGCACTGCCATTGGTCAATGAGAGCGAGCGAAGGTGCTCCGCTGCCCCGTTTTTCGATTTACGTTTTTCGATTTGTCGCCAGACGCGCCACCATTCGTCGTTACATAGACCATGCCTCTCAGACCCAACGGTGTCGCCTAGACCAACGCCTCCCCAAACGCCAGCACGCTTTCCTCCAGCGCCTTGAGGTCGTAGCCACCCTCGAGTGAGGCGGCCAGGCGTCCGCCGGCGTGCTGGCGGGCGAGGTCGGCGAGTTGCTCGCCGATCCAGTAGTAGTCTTCGTCCTTGAGCTGCAGCTGGGCCAGGGGGTCTCGCCAATGTCCGTCAAAGCCGGCCGAGATCAGGATCAACTGTGGGCGGAAACGATCCACCTCCGGCAGCAGGCGCTCCAGCCACAGTTCACGAAATTCGTTGCTCCCGGAACCGGCCGGCAAGGTCGCATTCCGAATATTGGAGGCATGTGGAGCTTCAGGGTTGCCGGTGCCGGGATACAGTGGCGCCTGGTGGCTGGACAGAAAAAGAATGCGGTTTTCACCGGCCAGAATGGCTTCGGTACCGTTGCCGTGGTGGACATCGAAATCGCAAATGGCGACTCGTTGGAGGCCGTGCGCATCGAGGGCGTGCAGGGCAGCAATCGCAATGCTGTTATAAAGGCAAAACCCCATGGCCCGCGCGCTCTCGGCATGATGGCCGGGAGGGCGCACGACGGCGAAGGCGCGTGTGTCTTCATCTTTCACCGTCCGGTCCACGGCCTGACAGGCTGCGCCGGCAGCCAGTGACGCCGCTTCCAGCGAGTGCGGGCCAAGATGAGTATCGGCATCCAGTGCAATCTGGCTGCCCGATGCGGCCAGGTTGTCGAGGTTGGCCAGGTAATTCGGACCATGGGCCAGCAACAGTTGCTCGCGGCTGACCGCTTCGGCCTGTTGCCGGATGTGGTTTTCGATCTGTTCTATACCACGCAGCGCCGCCTCCAGCCGTTGCGGACGTTCGGGGTGACCCTTTGGTGGCTGATGCAATGCGCAATGGTCGTGGCTCAGGACGATCAGGCTCATCGGTCGCGCTCGTGATCCCAGAGGACTTCGCCGGCACCGTCGGCCCGGGCCAGCGTGCGCGCGGTGACGAACAGCAGGTCGGAAAGGCGGTTCAGGTAACGGATTGCCGGCTCGTTGACCGGTTCCTGGCGGGCCAGCGAGATCAGCCGGCGTTCGGCACGGCGGCAGATTGTGCGCGCCAGGTGAGCCTGGGCGGCACTCTTGCTGCCACCGGGCAGGATGAAGTCCTTCAGCGGCGGCAAGTCGGCATTGAGCTGGTCCAGTTCGTCCTCCAGCCGTTTTGTATGCCGATCAGCAATCATTTCCGAGCCTGGGATGCACAATTCCCCACCCAGGTCGAAGAGGTCGTGCTGGACATCGAGCAGCATGCTGGCCATTTTTTCATGGTCAATGCTGGCGATCATGACCCCGATGGCGCTGTTGAGCTCGTCGACCGTGCCGAAGGTCTCCACGCGCAGACTGTCCTTCTGCGTGCGGCTGCCGTCGCCCAGCCCGGTAGTGCCGTCGTCACCCGTGCGGGTATAGATTTTCGAAAGTCTGTGGCCCATGCTCTAGTTCGTTCATCCGTTTGGTTGTTTCGTCGTCCCGGAATCGGCGACAGCCGATATTCGGGACCTCGCACGTTCAAATCTGCTCGGCTTCATGAGCGGGTGGACTGCTTCGAGCTATTGAGCGTCACTTGTCCGATTGCCGAAGCGCCATCGATTGCAATGAGCTCATTCACCTTGCCAGACGCAGATTATCGCATTTGCGGGACCGTTCGGCAGGTGCGTTATTCTGGGCCCTGGGCCGAAATCGTGAAGTGATCACCATGTCCCTCAAGCGCTACCCGTACTTCCTGGCCAATCGGGCCGTTTTCGCCAACGAGGATCTCGAGGTCCTGGACAAGCACACCGGGGAGCCGGCCTGCCGCGTGGCATTGGCCGATGACGCGGCGGTGGACCGGGCGATTGCCGCGGCCGTATCGGCCCGGCGTGCCATGGCCGATTTGCCGTCCTGGCGCAAGCGTGACGTGTTGCTGCATTGTGTCGAGCGCTTCCGGAAACGTCGCGACGAACTCATCGAGGCGCTGATCGTAGAGGCCGGCAAGGTCATTCGCGATGCCCGGGGTGAAGTGACCCGCTTGATCGAGACCTTCCAGATCGCGGCCGAAGAAGCCACCCGTATCGGTGGCGAAGTCATGCCGATGGATATCGCCGAGCGCGCCGAGACCTACACCGGCATGTACAAGCGTGTGCCGATCGGGCCGGTGTCGTTCATCACGCCGTTCAACTTCCCCTACAACCTGGTTGCCCACAAGGTCGCACCGGCGATTGCTGCCGGTTGCCCGTTCATTCTCAAGCCGGCCGACAAGACGCCGGTAGGTGCGTTACTGATCGGCGAGATCCTGGCCGAATGCGATCTGCCCGACGGGGCGTTCTCCATCCTGCCGGCCGAGGTCGAGCAGGCGGCGCGTTTTACTGAAGATGAGCGCCTCAGTTTCCTGAGTTTTACCGGCTCGGACAAGGTTGGCTGGATGCTCAAGGAAAAAGCCGGCAAGAAGCCTGTTGCCATGGAACTGGGTGGCAATGCCGCCTGCCTGGTTGATGCCGACGCCGATCTCGACGATGCCGTGGCCCGCATCGTGTTCGGTGGCTTCTACCAGTCAGGCCAGAGCTGTATCTCGGTGCAACGTGTGCTGGTGCACGACGAGGTAGCCGAGGTGTTCACGAAGCGGCTGGTCAGTGCCGTGGGCGATCTCAAGGGCGGCGATCCGCGTGACCCGGAGACTTTCATCGGCCCGATGATCACCGAGGACGACGCCAGGCGTGTGGTCGACTGGATCGCCGAGGCCACCGATGCCGGGGCAGAAGTACTCATCGGAGGTCAGCTTGAGGGCCGGGTGGTTCGTCCGGCCGTGCTCGTGGATGTACCCGACGATTGCCGACTCTACCGCGAGGAGGTGTTCGGGCCGGTCGTCATCGTTGAGACCTTCAACGATTTCGACCAGGCGCTGGAGCGCATCAACGACTCGCGCTACGGCCTGCAGGCCGGCCTTTTCATTCGCGACATCGGCAAGATGCACAAGGCTTGGGATCGCCTGGACGTGGGCGGCGTCATCATCAACGATGTTCCGGCATTCCGCGTCGATCACATGCCCTACGGCGGCGTGAAGGACTCCGGCCTGGGTCGCGAAGGCATTCGGTTTGCCATAGAGGACATGACCGAGATTCGGTTGCTGGCGATCAGGGGGATTTGACTGGTTGGGTGGCTCATATGCTGTCGTCCCGGAATCGCCGTAAGCGATGTCCGGGACCTCGCACGCAAGGCATATGTGCGGCCGCCGTGCCGAGTATCAGGCGTGGCCGGCGTAGACCGGGGTCGCATCCCCGGTAGACGACATGTACGGACCCGTACACACGTAGCAGCGGATGAACAAGATTGAAACGTCGTCCTGAAACCTTTCTCGCTTGATTCGCCCTCCAGCCACCCCCATCCCTGTGGATAACTGGAACATCAGCAGGGGAGTCAACCCGTTATGCGAATGGACAAACTGACGGCGCGTTTTCAGCAGGCGTTGGCCGAGGCGCAAAGCCTGGCGGTGGGCATGGATCATGCCATGCTCGAACCTGAACACGTGATGCTTGCACTGCTCGACCAGGAAGGCGGCGGGACGCGCGGTTTGCTGGCACGCTCCGGTGCCCAGGTCGACCAACTGCGCTCGGCGCTCGGCGAGAAGGTCGAGGGTTTTCCGAAGGTGACCGGTCAGGCCGGCCAGATCAACATGTCGAACGATCTCGGCCGGGTGCTGAACCTGACTGACAAGATCGCGAACAAGCGCGGTGACGCCTATATTGCCTCGGAGTTGTTCGTTCTCGCCGCACTGGAATCCAGGACCGGCCTGGCCGAGCTGCTGCACCAGACCGGCGTGACCATGCAGGGCGTGGAAAAGGCGATCGAGTCGGTCCGTGGCGGGGAGTCGGTCGACGACCCCAATGCCGAGGACCAGCGCGAGGCACTCAAGAAATACACCATCGACCTGACCGAAAAGGCCGAGCAGTCCCGGCTCGATCCGGTCATCGGCCGCGACGAGGAAATCCGCCGCACCGTCCAGGTGCTTCAGCGGCGCACCAAGAACAACCCGGTGCTGATCGGCGAGCCCGGCGTGGGCAAAACCGCCATTGTCGAAGGCCTGGCCCAGCGCATCGTCAACGGCGAGGTACCCGAGGGCTTGAAGAACAAGCGCGTGCTGTCGCTGGACATGGGTGCCTTGATTGCCGGGGCCAAGTACCGCGGCGAATTCGAGGAGCGGCTGAAAGCCGTGCTCAACGACCTGAAAAAGCAGGAAGGCCGGATCATCCTGTTCATCGACGAGATTCACACCATGGTCGGCGCTGGCAAGGCCGAAGGTGCCATGGATGCCGGCAACATGCTCAAGCCCCCACTGGCACGCGGCGAGTTGCACTGCGTTGGCGCGACCACCCTGAACGAGTACCGCGAGAACATAGAGAAGGACGCCGCGCTCGAGCGCCGCTTCCAGAAGGTGCTGGTCGAGGAACCCAGTGTCGAGGACACCATCGCCATCCTCAGAGGCCTGCAGGAGCGCTACGAGGTCCACCACGGCGTCGACATCACCGACCCGGCGCTGGTCGCCGCCGCCACCCTGTCGCATCGCTATATCACCGATCGCAAGCTGCCCGATAAAGCCATCGACCTGATGGACGAGGCGGCCAGCCGCATCCGCATGGAGATCGACTCCAAGCCCGAGGCCATGGACCGGCTCGAGCGCCGGCTGATCCAGCTCAAGATCCAGCGCGAGGCGCTCAAGAAGGAAACCGACGACGCCTCGAAAAAGCGCCTGGCCGATCTGGAGGAAGAGATCGACGAGCTCGAACGCGAGTTTGCCGACCTCGAGGAAATCTGGAAGACCGAGAAGGCCTCGGTGCAGGATGCCACCCACATCAAGGAAGAGCTCGAACGCGCGCGGGCCGAACTCGACAATGCGCGCCGTGCACAGGATCTTTCGCGCATGGCCGAGTTGCAGCACGGTCGCATCCCCGAATTGGAGCGTCAGCTCGAACAGGCCGAGTCATCCGAGACCACCGACCACTTCCAGCTGCTCAGGAACAAGGTCACCGAGGAAGAAATCGCCGAGGTGGTCAGCCGCTGGACCGGCATCCCGGTCTCCAAGATGCTCGAGAGCGAGCGCGAGAAGCTGATCAAGATGGAAGAGGCGCTGCACGAGCGCGTCATCGGCCAGGACGAGGCCGTCAAGGCGGTGGCCGATGCCATTCGTCGCTCGCGCGCCGGCCTGGCCGATCCCAACC
>SKXY01000218.1 GCA_007128175.1 Wenzhouxiangella sp.
ACTGAATACGCGCGCCGCGCAGATCTTCCAGAAACCACCAGCGAACGAATCGAAACGCTATTGCGTACCGAGGACATTCGTCCGAAGTAATCGCTCTGCTTGATCTGTCATGGCGGCGGGCTTACCGTGTGAGGGTACCCGCGAAGTGATATGGGCTCTACAAGTTCTGCACCCTTCATGGATAACCAATGACCCGACCCACCAGGACCTGGTTGATCGTTGCGGCAGTAACGGCCGTGTTGGCTACCGTCGTGTCCTTCCTGGTCTTCCTCAACGCCGTTCCTCAGCCAATGCGTGTCGCCGAACCGCTCGTATCGGTGCCTGCCGTGGAGAGCGAGGAATTTCAGCACCTGCAGTCCGTGGTGCTCGGCAGTTCAGGCAATGCCGGTAGTCGCATCGAGATCCTGGAGAACGGTGAGGAGATCTATCCGGCCAAACTCGAGGCGATCGAGAGTGCGACGCGCAGCATCACTTTTGAAACCTACGAGTACTGGGGTGAAGAAATCGGTGGGGCCTTCGCCGAGGCGCTGGCCGGTGCTGCCGAGCGGGGCGTGTCAGTTCACGCGATTTTCGACTACGTCGGCTCGGTTCAGGCCGGTCGTGACAAGTTTGACAGAATGGAAGAGGCCGGAGTCAACGTAGTGCGCTGGCGCCAACCTTCCTGGTATCAGCTGTCCCGATTCAACTACCGCACACATAGGAAACTGCTGGTCGTCGACGGCATGGTCGGCTTTACCGGCGGCGCCAACGTGGCTGATCCATGGAAAGGAAATCCCGACGAAGGCGGCTACCGTGATAATCACTACCGGCTGGAGGGGCCCGTGGTTGCCCATCTGCAGAACGCCTTCATGCAGAACTGGCTGAATGCAAGGAATGAGTTGCTCCACACCACCGAGTATTTTCCGCTGTTGGAGGAAGTGGGTGACCTCAGCATCAAGGTCGTCAACAGTTCTCCGAGGGAGGGTACCCACCGGGTTCGCCTTATGCTGTTGCTGGCCATTGCCGGTGCACGCGACAGTATTCGCCTGGCCACTCCCTATTTCTACCCCGATGACATGATCATGGATGCCCTGCTTGATGCGAGAGAGCGCGGTGTGAGCGTGGATATCCTGTTGCCGAGTGCCGAGCATTACAGTACGGCCGTTCGCGAGGCCTCGAAGAATCGCTGGGGCAAGCTGCTGGAGGCCAATGTTCGTATCCACGAATACCAGCCATCCAAGTACCACGCCAAGCTGTACATCGTCGATGACTACTGGATTTCGATCGGTTCCTCCAACCTCGATAACCGTTCCTTCCGCCTCAACGATGAAACCAATGCCGTCATCATGAACCGCGAGCTGGCGGCCACACTGGTCGCCCAGTTCGAGCGCGACCTGGAACAGACCGAAACCTACGACCTGGAAAAGTGGGGGGAACGGCCCTGGACGCGCCGCCTGGTGGGCTGGCTGACCATGACTGTCGGCTGGCATCTCTGACGACTTCTGTCGGCGCTCGCCGTTGCCTGCTCGCGCCGCGAATCGCTTATAATACGTGCTACTTCAATTCCTGCTCCCCTGACAGCCGGTATTGATTCATCCGGTTCGTCACCAGACGTCACCCCATCGCAATACAGGCCCGAACTGCCGTTTCGGGCCCGAGAAGGTTTTTACCCAATGAGTTTTCTGCACGCCGTTCGTCGCGACTGGCTGTCCAATATTCGCGGCGATGTGCTCGCCGGCGTGGTGGTTGCCCTGGCCCTGATTCCCGAGGCCATCGCCTTCTCGCTGATTGCCGGCCTGGACCCCAAGGTGGGACTGTACGCCTCGTTCTGCATCGCCGTGGTGATTGCCTTTACCGGCGGCCGCCCCGGCATGATTTCGGCGGCCACCGGGGCGATGGCGCTGCTGATGGTGACCCTGGTGCGCGAGCACGGCCTGGAATACCTGCTGGCCGCCACCATCCTTACCGGGATCCTGCAGATCATCGCCGGTTACCTCAGGCTGGCCGAATTGATGCGATTCGTTTCGCGGTCGGTGATTACCGGCTTCGTCAATGCACTGGCGATACTGATCTTCCTGGCCCAGATTCCCGAACTGGTCAACGTGCCGGCAGCGGTCTATCCCATGGTCGTGATCGGGCTGGTGATTATTTACGGTCTGCCCTACATTACCCGGGCCATTCCTTCGCCGCTGATTGCGATCGTTTTGCTGACCTTCGCAGCCGTAACCTTCGGTATCCAGGTGCCGACGGTCGGTGACAAGGGCGAACTGCCGGATGCGCTGCCGACCTTCCTTCTGCCCGACATTCCCTGGAATCTCCAGACCCTGCTCATTATTCTGCCGGTCTCGCTGACCCTGATGGTGGTCGGCCTGCTCGAATCCTTCCTGACCGCACAGATCGTCGACGACCTGACCGATACGGCCAGCGACAAGCACCGCGAGGCGAAGGGACAGGGTATTGCCAATATGGTTTCCGGATTCTTCGGCGGCATGGCCGGTTGCGCCATGATCGGCCAGTCGGTGATCAACGTGAAATCTGGCGGGCGAGGGCGCCTGTCCAGCCTGGTTGCGGGCGTCGTGTTGCTGCTGATGGTCGTGTTTCTCAGCGATTACGTCGACATGATTCCCATGGCGGCGCTGGTGGCGGTGATGATCATGGTGTCGGTCGGTACTTTCAGCTGGCAGTCGATCGTCAATCTCAGGCACCACCCGAAAACCTCCAGCCTGGTCATGATTGGCACCGTTGTGGTCACCGTGGCCACCCACGACCTGGCCAAGGGTGTACTCACCGGCGTCTTGCTCTCGGCACTTGGGTTTGCCCGCAAGGTCAGCCAGGTGCTGGTGGTCAGCAAGTCGCTGGAAGATGATGGTGAAACCCGCCGCTACACCATCACTGGGCAGGTCTTTTTCGCCTCGTCCAGCGACTTCCTGGCCGCGTTCGATTTCCGCGAGGTGATCGAGCGGGTTCGCATCGACGTGTCCGGCGCCCATTTCTGGGATTTGAGTGCGGTTGGTGCACTGGACCGGGTCATACTGAAGTTCCGACGCGAAGGGGTGGAGATCGATCTGGTCGGCATGGATGAAGCCAGCCGCACCTTGGTCGACCGCCTGGGCGTGCATGACAAGCCCGACGCCGAAAAACTGCTGGGACACTGACCAAGGAGCCCGTGCGATGAGCAAGACTGCCTACCAGATACCCGTTGACGGCAAGGTCATGGCCTGCCTGGATGCATCGGCCTATACCGATTCTGTGGTCGACTATGCCGCATGGGCCTCGAAGCGTCTCGAGGCTGACCTGATTTGCCTGCATGTGCTGCACCGCGAGGTCAGTAGAACGGCGACGGCCGACTACAGTGGCAATATCGGGATCGATACCCGAGAGCAACTGCTGGACGAACTCGCCGAGCTCGACGCCCAACGGGCGCGTATTGGTATGCGCCGCGGCAGGGAATTGCTCAAGGCGGCCAGGGCCCGGGCCGCTGCCGCGGGTGCCGGGAATCCCGACGGCCTGCAACGTCACGGTTCGCTGGTCGAAACCCTGACCGAGCTGGAAGAAGATGTCCGCCTGTTCGTCATCGGCAAGCGTGGCGAGTCGGCCGACTTCAATAAGGGTCATCTCGGCGCCAACCTGGAGCGAGCCGTGCGCGCCGTGCACCGGCCCCTGCTGGTCACCTCACGCAAGTTTCGTCCGGTGCGACGATTTGCTATCGCCTTCGACGGCAGTGCGACCGCGCGCAAGTGCGTCGAGATGGTTTGCATGAGCCCCTTGCTCAAGGGCCT
The DNA here is from genome assembly GCA_007128175.1 of Wenzhouxiangella sp. Lineage (GTDB taxonomy): Bacteria > Pseudomonadota > Gammaproteobacteria > Xanthomonadales > Wenzhouxiangellaceae > Wenzhouxiangella. Next base: position 3,759 of record SKXY01000218.1, read on the forward strand.
GGGCTGTTACCTGGTTGTGGCCGGCGACGAGAGCGAGAAACTTCGCGAGAGCCTGAGCTGGGCCCGGAAACAACTGGAAGCGGCCGGCTTCCAGCCCGAAACCGTCGTCGAGCCCGGCAATGCCGAGCAGGTCATCACCGAGCAGGCGGGCCGGCTGGATATCGACTTGCTGGTGATGGGGGCTTACGGTCACTCCCGTATTCGTCACCTGATCGTCGGCAGTACCACCACGGCCGTGTTGCGCAGTTGCACGATTCCGGTATTGCTGCTGCGCTGAACCAGTCGGCACCGCAACTGGATGGCATGCGCTAGACTCTGGGCTTGACCGTCCTGTTCCGGCTGGTGCCCCCGCGCGATGACCACCGATGAGCAATCGCAGGCTTCGATTCGATCCCAGCTGGCTGGCGGGCGCGAATTGCTGGTCATCAAGGTCGGCTCGTCGCTGCTGATCGATCAGCAGGGCAGGCTGCGCGAGCGCTGGATCGATACGCTCACCGGGCGACTGGTGGCGCGGGGTGGGCCGGTCGTGGTGGTCTCTTCCGGGGCCATTGCACTGGGGCGTGACGCGCTCGGTCTGTCCGGCCGGCCGCGCATTCTTGCCCAGGCGCAGGCGGCGGCCGCTGTTGGTCAGATTCATCTCGCCCGCTGCTGGGCCGAGGCGTTCACCCGGCATGGTGGTCGGGCCGCCCAAGTCCTGTTGAGCCTGTGGGATCTCGAGCACCGGCCGCGTTACCTCAATGCGCGGGCCACGATGGAGATGCTGCTGGAGAAGGGCATCGTGCCGGTCATCAATGAAAACGATACCGTGGCCACCGAGGAGATCCGATTCGGTGACAATGACGGTCTGGCCGCACGGGTGGCGCAGTTGCTTGGCGCGCGATTGTTGCTATTGCTCAGTGACGTCGACGGGCTCTACACCGCCGACCCGCTGACCGATTCGGGCGCACGTCACATCGCGCGGGTCGACGAGATCAACGAAGAGATCGAAGCCCTGGCCGGTCCAACGCGCTCGGATGGCGTTGGCACCGGCGGCATGGCCAGCAAGCTGGCCGCCGCGCGCATCGCCACCGAAGCCGGCGCCCATGTCGTGCTGGGTTCGGGACTGACAGACGATCCGATGGGCGAATTGTCCGGCGACGCGCCCGCCACTGTATTCATCGCCCGCTCGCGACCGATGGCGGCACGCAAGCAATGGCTGAAATCCTTGCAGCAGCCGGCCGGCAGCCTGGAACTCGATGCCGGCGCATTGGCGGCGCTCAAGAATGGGTCAAGCCTGCTGGCGGTCGGTGTGCAGGCAGTGCATGGCGACTTTTCCCGCGGCGACCTGGTCGAGCTGGTCGGACCGAATGGTCCGTGCGGGCAGGGACTGAGCGGGTACCGTTCCGAACAGGCACGGCGTATCGTCGGTCTCAACAGCAATCGCATCGCCGAGGTGCTCGACGAGGCCGGGCGCGGCCCCATGGTGCATCGCGACGACCTCGTTCTATTTTGAGAAAGGGTTTACAAATTAATGAATTTGAATGAGTTGATGGCTGAGCTCGGCGTCGGTGCGCGCCGCGCGACACGCAGCCTGGCGGCACTCAAGGGCGGGCAACGCGATGCAGCGCTACGTCACTGTGCCGGGGCCATCCGCTATCACCAGGCGGCCATTCTTGACGCCAACCGTCAGGACCTGGAAGCCGCCCGTGCCGGCGGCCTGGCCAGTGCCATGCTCGACCGACTGGAACTGAACCCGGAACGTATCAGCTCCATGGCCGAGGGCCTGGAGGCGATTGCCGAGCTGCCTGACCCGCTGGCCCGCGTGCTGGCCGACTGGACCCGGCCCAATGGCCTGAGAATCCAGCGAGTTGCCGTGCCCATCGGTGTGATCGGGGTGATCTACGAGAGCCGGCCGAACGTCACCGCCGATGCTGCGGGCCTGTGCCTGAAGTCCGGCAATGCGGTGATTCTGCGCGGCGGGTCGGAAGCGGTGCACAGCAACCGCGCCATCCTGGCGGCCCTGGGTGAAGGACTGGAAGCGGCCGGTGTCGACCGGGGTGCGGTGCAGATGCTGCCGACCCAGGATCGTGAGGCGGTCGGTGCCATGCTCAAGGCCCACCAGTGGCTGGATATGGTTGTGCCACGCGGGGGCAAGCGACTGGTCGCACGCGTGCAGGCCGATGCCCGCGTGCCGGTACTGGCGCATCTCGACGGCAACAATCATCTCTATATCCATCCCTCGGCCGATCCGGAGATGGCAATAGCGGTGGTGGCCAACGCCAAGATGCGCCGCCCGGGCATCTGCGGTGCACTGGAAACACTACTCATCGACCGCGATGCACTCCCGGTGCTGCCGGCGCTGGTTGATCGACTGACCGAGCTGGGATGTGAACTGCGCGGTGATGAAATGCTATGCGGCCTTGATGACCGCCTGCAGCCGGCTACCGAAGCCGACTGGGCGACCGAGTATCTGGACGCGATTCTGGCGATGAAAACGGTCGATGGGCCGGAGGATGCGCTGGCCCATATCGCTCGCTACGGTTCCGGCCATACCGACGGCATCATTGCCGCCGACGAGGCGGTGGCCGAGGCGTTCCTCGCCCGCCTCGGCAGCGCGATTGCCGTCCACAATGCCTCGACCCAGTTTGCCGACGGCGGTGAGTTCGGATTCGGTGCCGAGATCGGCATCGCCACCGGCCGCCTGCATGCGCGCGGTCCGGTGGGTGTCGAGCAACTGACGACTTTCCAGTACCGCGTATTCGGCACCGGGCAGACCCGCCCATGATGTCGCATACCCCGCGGGTCATGCATAATCTGCGATCGATCTGATTTCACGACTTTCCTTGTCTTCACCACTCCAGACTTTTTCAAATGAATAGAATTATTATATTTCAATCAGTTGCAGCGCTTTTCTTTCTGGCTTCTACTCTGGTTCATGCCGACACGCCGGTCCTGCAGCGGGCCCTTGAGCCGGAAAGCGCGGTCACGACCGAGGACTCGGTCACCATCAATGGTGAGCGCATTCACTACGAGGCCACCGCCGGCACCCAGCCGGTCTGGGGCGAGGACGGTGAAGCCATCGCCTCGTTGTTCTATGTCTACTACCGCCGCACCGACGTCGAGGATGTCGGTGAGCGCCCGCTGGTGTTCTCGTTCAATGGCGGTCCGGGTTCGGCCTCGGTCTGGATGCATATCGGATACACCGGTCCGCGTTTTCTCAAGATTGACGACGAGGGGCACCCGGTCCAGCCCTACGGCGTCGTCGAGAACAATCACTCCATCCTTGATGTCGCCGACATCGTCTACATCGACCCGGTCAACACCGGTTTCTCGAGGAAGATTGGCGAAGACGTTGATCGAGAGAAGTTTTTCGGCGTCGAGGCTGACATCGAGTACCTGGCCGACTGGATCGACAACTTCGTCTCGCGCCACGGCCGCTGGACTTCCCGCAAGTATCTCAAGGGCGAAAGCTACGGCACCACGCGAGTGGCGGGCCTGGCGCGTCAGTTGCAGAGCAGGCACTGGATGTTCGTCAACGGCGTGATCCTGGTCTCACCCACCGGGTTGGGCCTGGAGCCGCCGGCGATGACGCCGCGCTCGGAAATCCTCAAACTTCCCTACTACGCCGCCACCGCCTGGTATCACGAGGCGCTGGAGCCGGAGTTGCAAGCGCTCGATCTCTACGAGTTGCTGCCAAAAGTCGAGGCATTCACCATCGACGAGTACCTGCCCGCGGTGGCGCGCGGCGGCACGCTGGAGAGCGAAAGGCGCGACGAGATCGCGGCCAATGTGGCGCGCTATTCCGGCATCGACAAGCAGCACGTGATCAATCACAACCTGACCCTGCCGGTGAGCTTCTACTGGAAGGAGTTGCTGCGCGATCGCGGTCTGACGGTCGGTCGCCTGGACTCGCGCTACCGCGGCGTCGACCGAATGGATGCCGGCGACCGCTACGACCACGACCCGGCATTGACGGCCTGGAATCACTCGTTCACCCCGGCGATCAACCATTACCTGCGCGAGCAACTGGACTTTGAAACCGACCTGAAATACAACATCTTCGGTCCGGTGCATCCCTGGGACCGCAGCGGTGACAACAGCGGTGAAGACCTGCGCCGCGCGATGGGTGAAAACCCGTTCCTGAACGTGCTGGTGCAATCGGGTTACTACGACGGGGCCACCGATTACTTCTCGGCCAAGTACGTGATGTGGAACATGGATCGCAGCGGCAAGGTCATGGATCGCATGCGGTTCGAGGGCTATCGCAGCGGCCATATGATGTACCTGCGCCAGGAAGACCTGGTGACCTCCAACGAGCACATCCGCGAGTTCATTCGCGATTCGAGAACCCGTAGAGAATCCGCCCGGTATTGAGCTCGCGACAAGCCCGACACCTGCATTCATTTCCCCAGGAGACCTGAGCGATGGCGGATACGCTGATCGACCGACGCGACCTCGACTTCCAGCTCTACGAGGTGCTCGATACCGAATCGTTGTGCAAGCGAGATCGCTTTCGCGAGCATGACCGCGACACCTTCGATGCGGTGATCGATTCGGCCGACCGTCTGGCGCGGGAAGAATTCGCGCCTCACAACGCCGTTGCCGATCGCGACGAGCCGCGCTTTGTCGACGGCCGGGTGGAGATGATCCCCGAGGTCAAGCGGGCCGTCAAAGCCTTCGCCGAGGCCGGCTTCATCGCCGGACGCTATGACGAGTCGCTCGGCGGCATGCAACTGCCCGAGACGGTGATGACCGCCTGCTCCGGTTTTTTCACCGCCGCCAACCCGGGAACCGCCGGCTATCCGTTCCTGACCACGGCGGCGGCCAATGTCATCCGGCTGTTCGGCTCCGAATCTCTGCAGTCGCTGTACATGCAGCCGATGCTGGAGGGCCGTTTCACCGGCACCATGGCACTGACCGAACCCCAGGCCGGGTCCTCGCTGGCCGACCTGACCACCCAGGCCACTCCGACTGAACAAGGGCATTACC
>SKXY01000008.1 GCA_007128175.1 Wenzhouxiangella sp.
CCGAGTCCGACGCATCATCGCTGCCGCCTGCGTCATCGAGTTCGAAGACCCCGGGTTCTTCCAGAATATCGGACTCGTCGGTTTCATCTTCGAATTGCGGTTGTTCAGTCTCCGACGCCCCGCTCTCTTCAATGCTGGCCAGTTCCTCGTTGAGGTCATCGGTGTCGAGATCAAGCGACAAGGGCTCTGAGGCCGGCTCCTGGCCACCGTCGTCGCTTTCATCTTCGTGCTCGTCCGTGGAGCTGGCCTCCAGCTCGGAATCCATGTGGAAATCGAGCCCCGCATCCAGGTCAAGATCGGAACCGACCTCTGGCAGTTCGCTGTCGGTTGCGGATGACTCGTCAGCGGTTTCGTCCCGCTCAAAGTCGTACGAACCGGGCTCAAAGTCCAGGTCGAGGCTGAAGTCGTCATCTTCCGGCTGCGTCCGGTCAGTATCCTCCAGCTGCTCGGTGGGTTCGGTCTTTTCTTCGGCAAAACCGCCGATCTCGAAGTCATCGTCATCGTCCGCGAAAGCACTGTCGGCCCCGGATGTCGATTCCGGCTCGTCAAGGCGATTGGAGAGTTCACCAAGATCGAGATCTTCACCCAGTTCTTCGTCGTCAGCCGATGACCCGGCGTCTTGACGGGTGCCCTCAGCGTCCTCCGGCTCCCCATCCGGCTGCAGCGATTCCAGCGTATCGAGTTCCGACTCGTCTTCGGTTGCAGAGCCATCGTCATCATCATCAACATCGAACATGCTGAGCATCTCGTCGGTGCGTCGCTCGAGTTCCTCGTCCCCGAGTTCGCCCGGAGCGGTCTCCGGCGGCGTCAGCATAGGATGATCTGGTGCGTGAACCTCTGCCAGCCCAAGGGCCTCCTGCCAATGGGTGCCTTCTTCGTCGTCCACGTGCTGATACATCTGATCGAGTGCGTCGGCAAAGCGATCGTTGTCGTCGCGCTCGGCCAGCACCTTCAGCAACGTCAGGTGCGCAGCTAGATTGGAGGGATCACGAACAACTGCCTTGCGCGCGTCGGCCTCGCCATCGGCAGAAGCCATCCGACCGGAGGTTTCATCGGCGGCACTTCTGCGTTGCTTGAGATACAGGAACGCACCCACCGCAATCAGCAACACGATGATGATCGCAATCGCGATTGCCAGCCACTGCCAGATAGCCAGCCCGGCCTGCGACTCAGGCTCGGTCGTTGCAGCAACCGGCTGCTCGGCTTCAGCGGGTGCGGATTCTTCCACAGGATCGGTGGCCGGATCGGCAGGGGCCAATTCACCATCGGGATCAGGCACTTCGTCAAGCGCCGCGACAGCGGGCTCGTCGTCCGGCGCTGGAGTCGCTTCGTCTGGGTCACCGACAAGCTCACGCTCCAGGTCGGAAAAGTAGGTATCAACATCGCCTTCTTCGACGGCAGCCAGGCTTTCCGCCTCGTCGCGTTCTCGACGGGCCTCCCGCAAGCGTGCCTCGAGCTCGGCAAGGGATTCCTCGGCAAAGGCCAGACCGGCCACGTCGCGGCTATCCAGTGCTTCCCGGATCTCGGCGATGTGTTCGTCGAACTCGTCACTCTCGAGCCGCTCGGAAACGATTTCCTCTTCGATCTCGGTCAGCGCCCCACGCACCTGTCGAACTTCTCCATCCGACACCGCCGGTCCATCAGCGAACTCATCATCCTCGGGGGGCACGACATCAAGACGGTGAACCACTTCTTCGGCATCGTCGGTTGTCGCTGGCGACGGCTCGACCGGATCCGCTTCGGGCACGCCCGAATCGGCAACCACCGGCACATCACGTGCTGGATCAGCTTGCTGCCAGGCCTGCATGTGTTCACGAATACGTTGTTCGGCCTCGTCGCGACTGACCCCACGGACTTCATCGGCGCTCGGCATGTCCAGCTCGGCGCCGCTTCGCAGCCGATTGATGTTTTCGCCCATGAAGGCATGACGATTGCGCTCGAATATGGCCAGCATGACCTGATCCATGCTCATGCCCGGATCCGGTCGCCAGCTGTAACCGATACCCCAGAGCGTATCGCCGCTCGCCACAGTGACCGAATCGTCCGCAACTTGCGGACGCTCCCGTGACGGCTCGGGGTCTGCCGGGGCCGGCTGACTCGGTGCCGGTCGTTCTTCACGCGGCGCCGGATCGGCCGGTGCAGTGTCCGCTTCCTGTTCGGCCGCCGGTTCCGGCGCTCGCCTGACCGGAGGGGGTGAGTCGACCGTGGGTGGATCGAGAAACAGCGTGTACTCGCGCAACACCCGGCCACTGGCAAAGCGCGCGTCCAGCAAGACCTGGACGATGGGGTCATTGACGGGTCGCTCCGAGCGCAACCGAATTGTCGGCGGCTCGGATTCTCGATCGATTGAAACATCAAGACCCAGCCCCAGCGACTCGGAAGGCAGCCCGAGCCGGTCATGGTCGGCCGGCGAGGCCGGCGCGACGGTCATCGCCTCGACCGCATCCGACTCTGCCTCAAGCAACCGGATGGTCACATCAAGCGGTTGCCCCAGATAGGAGTCCACGCGCGCTTCGCCCAGACCCAATGCTCGCAAGCCATCGGCGGGAAACAACAGCACAAGTCCGCCCAGCAGGGCGAACACGGTCAAGCGATTACTGAATAAGGACATTGGCGCCGGAACCCTCTTTATCGGACAAATACTTGCCTTAATTCAAGCGAGTATACCAATGACTTCAGGCCACATGGAAGTCGGGGGGGAAATCCCGCGTCATCAGGATGCAGCCTTTCGAGCGGCCAGGTACTCGGCGATCTGGATGGCATTGAGCGCCGCACCCTTGCGCACGTTGTCCGCCACGACCCAGAAACACAATCCCCGAGGATGGCTGATATCGCGCCGCAAACGGCAGACATAGGCCGGGTCATGTCCGGAGGCATGGGTCAGCGGCGTCGCCAGTTCCTCACCCTGCATCAGCTCCACGCCGGCGGCGTCGGCAAGCAGTTCACGGGCCTGTTCGACTTCCAGCGGCTCGACCGTTTCCAGGTGCACGGCTTCGCCGTGACCGAAGAACACCGGTACCCGGACCGCCGTGGCGCTGACCGCGATGTCGTCAGTACCGAGGATGCGCCGGGTCTCGTTGTGCATCTTCATCTCTTCTTTCGAATACCCGTTGTCCTGCAGTACGTCGATCATCGGGATGACGTTGAACGCGATTGGGGCATTGAGCGCTTCGACCTGCGGATCCTTGAAATTGAACCGGTCCTTGCTCTGCTGAGCCAGCTCCTCCATGGCCGCCTTGCCGGCGCCAGAAACCGATTGGTACGTGGCCACGTTGATGCGTGACACACCAGCAGCACGGTGAATGGGAGCGACTGCCAGCACCATCTGAATGGTCGAGCAGTTGGGGTTGGCGATGATGCCGCCGCCGGAAAAGTCGTCGAGCACATCCGCATTGACCTCGGGCACGACCAGCGGACACTCCGGATCCATGCGGAAGTGCGAAGTGTTGTCGATGACCGTGCAGCCGGCCTTCGCCGCGCGCGGAGCATACTTGGCGGAAATGCTGCCTCCGGCCGAAAACAGGGCAAAATCCCAGCCGCTGAAATCGAACGTATCGAGGTCCTCGACCGTTATGCTCTTGCTGCCAAACTGGACCTGGCGGCCGGCAGAGCGGCTGCTCGCCAGCGCCGCAATCTCGCTGACCGGAAACTGACGCTCGGCCAGCAGATCCAGCATCACTTCACCCACGGCCCCGGTCGCTCCGACCACGGCCACTCGGAATCCCTGTTTCTTCTCGCTATCGCTCATCTGTCTCTCACGGGTTCGAATCAGTTGGTTTGCGTGTTGGGGACAAACGGGAAGAGGGGGATAAGGGAGAGGGAAGAGGACAGAATCCATCGAGACCTCGCGATGTTTCTCCTCTTACCTCTCCCCTCTTCCCTTTCATCCTCACCCCGGAATCCGCGGCGTCTGCTCTTCCACGTCCGCGCACTGGGCACGATCGAGCAGGTAATGATCCATGATCACCAGGGCCAACATGGCCTCGACGATGGGCACGGCGCGAATGCCGACACAGGGGTCATGGCGGCCAGTGGTAACGATTTCAACCGGCTGGCCTGTAGTATCCACTGTTTTCCCGGGCAACCTCAGGGAAGAGGTCGGCTTGAAGGCCACCGCGACCTCGACCGGCTGGCCCGTGGAAATCCCGCCAAGCACGCCACCGGCATGGTTGGACTCGAAGCCTTTTGGGGTCATCTCGTCGCGGTGTTCAGTGCCCTTCTGGGCTACCGACTGAAATCCGGCACCGATCTCCACGCCCTTGGTGGCATTGATGCTCATCATGGCCGCGGCCAGGTCACCGTCAAGCTTGGCGTAAACCGGCGCGCCCAGCCCAACCGGCACGCCGGTCGCGCGCGCCTTGACCAGCGCGCCGACCGAGTCGCCCGATTTCCACAGTTTCTTCATGTAGTCCTCCAGCACCTCGATCCTTGACGCATCGGGGCAGAAGAACGGACTGGTATCGATCACCGATTCGTCGAAGCGCTCATCGCAGACCACATCTCCGATCTGCGCCAGCCAGCCGGTAATCTCGACTCCCAACTTGTCCCGGAGATACTTCCTGGCCAGCGCCCCGGCGGCCACGCGCATGGCCGTCTCGCGCGCCGACGAACGCCCGCCGCCGCGGTAGTCGCGAATGCCGTACTTGTGGTGATAGGTGTAGTCGGCGTGACCGGGCCGGAACTGGGCGGCGATCTTCGAATAATCCTTCGAGCGCGCATCGGTGTTGTGGATAAGCAGGGCGATCGGCGTACCGGTGGTCGTGCCTTCGAACACGCCGGACAGAATCTGCACATCTTCTGCTTCCTTGCGCTGCGAAGTCCATCGGCTCTGCCCCGTCGCCCGCCGCATCAACTCGGCCCGGATTTCCTCCGGCGTGATCTCCATGCCCGGCGGAAAACCGTCGATTACGCAACCGATCGCCGGCCCGTGGCTCTCGCCGAAGGTGGTGATGGTCAGAACGCGGCCGAAGGAGTTGGTGGACATAGGTTTCAGGATTCAGGATTCAGGGATCGGCTTGCCTGCGGCTTTGCCGGAGGAAACAACGGTTTTCTGCCAATTGCCGTATCGCGGCGGAGCCCCCCCAACGATCCACAGCGGCCGCCTGAAACCTGACCCCTGAAACCTGAACCCTTTGTTCATCAAAGGTTGGTGTAGTTGGGGCCGGAGCCGCCTTCAGGCGTGACCCACTCGATGATCTGGTAGGGGTCGGCGATGTCGCAGGTCTTGCAGTGCACGCAGTTGGCGGCGTTGATCTGGATGCGTTTGCCGTTCTCGTCCTCGACTTTTTCGTAGACATTGGCCGGGCAGAAGCGGGTGCAGGGATTACCGTACTCCTCCTCACACTTCGTGAAGCAAACGTCCGGTTCGACGATCTTCAGGTGCACCGGCTGATCCTCGTCGTGCGCGGTCTGGGCAAAGTAGACCGAGGCCAGGCGATCGCGCGGCGGCAGGTCGCGTTCGACGAAGTCGTACTTGAAGCCCTGCTCGTCGAGCTTGCGAAACTGCTCGTGGTCGGCGTGGTTCGACAGCGTGCGCGGCAGCTTGCCAGCGGTAGCCGTTTCCAGCGCGGCCGTGGCCATGCCGCGCCACAGGCCCTTGTTGAAGCCGGGACGCACATTCCGGACCTTCTTGAGCTCGGCAACAATATCCGAATCGCGCAGCCGGGTGTCGAAACCCTCGCTGGTAAGCTTTTCGGCCAGATGCTCGGCCGCCAGCATACCGGATTTCAGTGCCTGGTGAGTACCCTTGATCTTGGGCACATTGAGCAGACCGGCCGAATCGCCGATCAGCATCGCACCCGGCATCTCGACCTTCGGCAGCGACTGGTAGCCCCCCTCGACCAGGGCGCGCGCGCCTGCCGAAAGAATTTCTCCACCGTCGAGCAGTTCCTTCATCAACGGATGATGCTTGAACTGCTGGAAGGCCTCAAAAGGTGTAAAGTTCGGATCCTGGTAATCCAGACCGCAAACAAAACCGATCGCCACGCGATCGCGGTCCAGGTGATAGACAAAGCTGCCGCCGTAGATCTCGCCCGGCAGGGGCCAACCGACGGTGTGCTGGATCAGGCCCGGCTCCACCCGTCCTTCGGGCAGCTGCCATAACTCCTTCATGCCGATCCCGTAGGTTTGCGGGTCGCAATCGGCGTCCAGTTTGTATTTGCTGATGGCGCGCTTGGACAAGTGACCGCGACAACCCTCTCCCAGCACGGTCACCGCCGCACGAATCTCGATGCCCTGGACGTAGGTTTCCTTGTAGTTGCCTTCCTTGTCGACGCCCATGTCGCCGATGATCACGCCCTGAACCTCGTCGTTATCGTTGTACGACAAGTCGGCGGCGGCAAAACCGGGGAAAAGATCGACACCCAGCACCTCGGCCTTCGGGGCCAGCCAGCCGCACATCGCGCCCAGTGAGACAATGAAATTGCCATGGTTCTTCTGCTGCGGAGGTGTGGGCAGCTTGCGTGAACCGGTCTTCGACAGTTGCAGAAACTGGTCGCGGCCGGCCGGGACGCAGATCGGCGGTGGATCATCGCGCCAGCCATCGATCAGCTGGTCGAGTGGTTCAGGCTCGATCACCGCGCCGGAAAGTATGTGACCGCCGATCTCGGCCGCCTTCTCGATCACACAGACATTGAGATCGTCATTGAGCTGCTTGAGACGAATGGCACAGGCCAGCCCGGCCGGGCCGGCACCGACGATCACCACGTCGTATTCCATGATTTCGCGTTCGGACATCGGATACTCGCTTGGGAAGGCCGTGTCGGATTATAACGAACCCGCACTCGCCCTGATGAACCAACCACCTGTTCACTATCGGCAGGCGGAACAGGTGAACGCGGCAGGATATACCGCCAACAGGTGCCTGTGAATCAAGCGGCGATCAATCCTCCAGATCAATGTAGCACTGCGGCCTGAAGTGCGGCGTGCACAGTGCCAGGAACAGCAAATCGGTCTCGCCGGTGTTTCGGATGCGCTGGGGACAATCGGGCGGGATGACCACCACATCGTGGATATCAACGGCCCGAGCCGGCTCACCACCCAGCTCGACCTCGCCCTGTCCGGCCAGAATCACGTATCGCTCCGTGGAACCACCCAACGCATGCCACCGGGTCACAGCTCCGGGCGGGACGCGAATCCGGGCAACCGACAGGACTTCGTCGTCGGTCGAATTGGATAGTTCAGTCACGAAACAGCCCTCGCGAAACCAGTATTCGCCGCCTTCGGGGCGATTGCGAACGATAAGCGGCTTGTCCATGTGGCAAGTGACAGCTCAATCCGACTTCAGAAGTGGCTCCAGCGCCGGCCACAGGCGTTCGAGCATCTTCGGCTGGGCTTCGGGCGTGGGGTGAATGCCGTCGGCCATCATCATGCCGGGGCGATCGAACAGGTCGTCGAGAAAGAACGGCAGCAGTTCAATGTCGTATTCCTCTGCCAGCTCCGGGTAGACTTGCTCGAAGCGTCGCACGTAGGCTGGCCCGAGGTTGGGCGGCATCCTAATCTGCATCAATGTCACTTCTGCACCCGAGGCCTTGCTCTTTTCGATCACCGCCGCCAGATTGTCCTTGATCTGGCGCGGGCTGAGCGCACGCAACCCATCGTTGCCGCCAAGGATGATCAGCACCAACTCGGGGTTATGGTCGGTAAGCAGATCGTCCATGCGCGTAGTGGCACCGGCAGTGGTTTCACCCGATATGCTGGCGTTGACGACCTTGAAATCCGTGCCAAGGCGCTCTGAGAGCAAATGGGCCCAGCCGGCTTCACGCGGCATGCTGTAGGCGTCTGACAAACTGTCGCCGACGATCAGCACTGTGTCCGCCTTGAGCGACACGGCCATGCTGGCGGCACCCAGCGCGAGTAATGCGAAAAACCACCTGGAATCTGTTTTCATCATGAATCAATCAACCCGGGAAATCCTGTCGTGCCGACATGTCGGCTTTGCCGTCGATGCGCCCGGCGGGCGACTCGATATTCTGGAAGATATCACCCTCGACCTGAATGCCGGCGAAACGTTGGCCATCGTCGGCGCATCGGGGTCCGGAAAGACCACCCTGCTCGGCCTGCTTGCCGGCCTGGAGTTGCCGACTTCGGGAGATATCCGGCTGGCCGACGCCGATCTCAAGCAGCTCGACGAAGACCAGCGCGCCAGGCTGCGCCGTCGCCAGGTCGGTTTCGTCTTCCAGTCTTTCCACCTGCTGCCCAGCCTGACCGCTCTGGAAAATGTCATGCTGGCGCTGGAAATCGCCGGCTTTGACGGCGTGCGAGATCGCGCCGTCCACGCGCTGACCCAGGTTGGACTGGATCATCGCCTGGCCCACTATCCGCGTCAGATGTCAGGCGGCGAGCAACAGCGCGTGGCCATCGCCCGTGCCTTTGCCGGCAATCCCGCCATCCTGTTCGCCGACGAACCGACCGGCAACCTCGACCGCCGCACCGGCCAGTCCATCGCCGACCTGCTGTTCGAACTCAACCGCGACCACGGCACCGCCCTTGTGCTGGTCACTCACGACCTCGACCTCGCGCAACGTTGCAGCCATATCGAGGAGATTGTCGATGGGCGATTGGTCGAAAAGACAGAGACGGCGCATGGGTAAATGGGTGAACGGGTAAATGGGTTAACGGGGTTCCAGGGGGCGCGGCAGAAGACCCGACGACCCGACGACCCGACGACCCGACGA
>SKXY01000258.1 GCA_007128175.1 Wenzhouxiangella sp.
TCTCGCGCGTTGCGCCGCTCGGCCGTAGCTACGGCTACTGTCACTCGCGTCGCACCACACGATCTGCGGCTTCTCCGACAAAACGCGCTCCGCGCAGAGTTATTCAGAGGCTCCCTAGCTGAAATGCCAGAAACGTAAAACGGGAAACGTAAAACGGGGGATGGGTGATGGTCCTTGTTTAAGTTCGGTGGCCAATGGCGTGGCCTTGCCATTGGCCACCGCTGAATGATCAAAAGCGCTAATCTCACCCCCGTTTTTACGTTTCACGATTCCCGTTTACCTCTCCACGCTTTACGTTTCCCGTTTCCACCTCCCCCGCTCACCCATGATAAGCTAGCCGGTTCATCTCAACACCATGGAAATCCAATGCAGATCTCGCAAGATACCGTCGTCTCCATCGATTACACGCTCACCGGCGACGATGGTCAGGTCATCGACACATCCGAAGGCCGCGAGCCGCTGGTGTACCTGCACGGTCACCAGAACATCATTCCCGGTCTGGAGAAGGCCATTGAAGGCGCTTCCGAGGGTGATGAGCTCGAGGTGGCGGTCGAACCCGAGGAAGGCTACGGACCCTACCGGGACGAACTGGTGCAGGATGTGCCGCGTGACGCTTTCGCCGGGGTCGACAAGGTCGAGCCGGGGATGAGCTTTCGCGCAGAATCCAATGCCGGCCCGATGACTGTTGTGGTTCGCGAAGTCGGCGATGACACCGTCACCGTCGACGGCAATCACATGCTGGCCGGCAAAGTACTCAACTTTAAGGTGGCCATCAAGGGCATCCGCGAGGCAACCGAAGCCGAAATTCAGCAAGGCACGGTCGAGGCAGCCTGAGCCTGTTTTACCATCGCGAACGGGAGCGGGCTCTGCTCCCGTTCGCGCATTTCACTGCAACAGAATCCGCTAACATACTCGGACGATTCGACTCCGGGGAATGACAGGCGGATGAATGACAAACGCGTTGACTGGCATGCACTGGGCGCCGAAGAAGTGCTCGGTGAACTGGAAAGTACCGAACGCGGACTGTCCGGGAAGGACGCGTCAGCCCGATTCAAGGAGTTCGGGGCCAATGCCCTGCCCCGCGCACCGCGCCGCCCGGCGTTGCTGCGCTTTGTTTCTCATTTCCACAACGTCCTCATCTATGTGCTGATCGTTGCCGGCGTTGCCGCAGCACTGCTCGATCACTGGGTTGACGCCGCGGTGATTCTGGCGGTGGTGTTGATCAATGCCGCCATCGGCTTCATTCAGGAAGGCAAGGCCGAGAAGGCCATGGAGGCGATCAGCCAGATGCTCGCCCTCAAGGCGCGCGTGCGGCGTGACGGACAATGGCATGACATCCCGGCGGAAGAGCTTGTGCCCGGCGACATCGTCCAGGTAAAAGCCGGTGACCGGATACCGGCCGACATTCGTTTGCTCGACACTCACGGACTCCGTGTGGACCAGGCTGCACTGACCGGTGAATCCATGCCGGTCGGCAAACACGCCGATGCCGACGAGGAGGATGCCGATCTGGCCGACCGTCGCGCGATGATCTATTCCGGCTCGATGGCCACCAATGGACAGGCCACCGGCGTGGTCACCGTCACCGGCGAGAAGACCGAACTCGGTCGCATCAGCGACATGCTGCAGCATGTCGAACAACTCACCACGCCCCTGCTGCAGCGCATCAACGTGTTCGGCCGCTGGCTGACGGCAATCATCCTGACACTGACGGCACTGGTCGTCGCCCTTGGCGCCATGATCCACGGCTTGCCGCTGTCCGAAGGTCTACTGGCCGGTATCGCGCTGGCCGTGGCGGCCATTCCCGAGGGGTTGCCGGCCATCATCACCATCACCCTGGCCGTGGGGGTACGCAAGATGGCTGATCGCAAGGCCATCATCCGCCGGCTCCCCGCTGTGGAAACCCTGGGCTCGGTCAACACCATCTGCAGCGACAAGACCGGCACGCTGACCCGCAACGAGCTGAAAGCCCGGCATGTGGTTCTGCCCGACTCCGACTTTCATCCCGAGCAGGACCGCGGCGAGGGCCCGGCTATCGAAACCTTGTTGCGGGCGGCCGTTCTGTGCAACGACTTCGAGCCCGACGGCGAGGGTGGAGATCCGCTCGAACGCGCCCTGGTCGAACTGGCCCAAGCAGGCAATCTCGATATCGAAGCGCTGCGCAAGGAACACAAACGGCTGGGCATGATTCCGTTTTCCTCTGATCACAAGTTCATGGCGGTCCACACCCCGGGTCTGATCAGCGCGAAAGGTGCCCCCGAGGCCATTCTGGAGCTGTGCGACCGACAGTACACGGCAGAGGGTCACTCGGACCTGGATCTCGATTACTGGCAACAGCAACTGGAACAACTGACCGGTGAGGGCCTGCGGGTTCTGGCCATTGCCGAACGGGAGGTTGCGGAGAACTTCGACAAGCTCAAGCCGGACGACAAGCTCGAGCAGCTGTGCCTGCTCGGGCTGGTGGGTTTTGCCGATCCGCCGCGTGACGAAGTGCCGGATGCGGTTCGCGAATGCCAGGCCGCCGGCATCCGGATCAAGATGATTACGGGAGACCACGCCGCAACCGCCGTGGCCATTGCCCGTGAACTGGGCATCGGTGAGAAGGGAGCGAAGGCCCTGAGCGGTCGCGAGATCGATCGAATGGATGACGACGAGCTGGCCAGGCTGGTCGTCAAAACCGATGTATTCGCCCGCGCCACGCCCGAACACAAACTCAGACTGGTCAAGGCACTGCAGGCCCAGCGCGAGGTGGTGGCCATGACCGGCGACGGTGCCAACGATGCGCCGGCACTGAAGCGTGCCGACATCGGCGTAGCAATGGGCATCAAGGGCACCGAGGCATCGCGCCAGGCCGCCGAGATGGTCCTGGCCGACGACAACTTCACGACCATCAAGGCCGGCGTGGAAGAAGGGCGTGGCGTCTACGACAATATCCGCAAGTCCATCCTGTTCCTGCTGCCGACCAACGCCGCCCAGTCCCTGGTGATCATACTGGCCGTGCTGGCCGGGCTGGCATTGCCAATCACGCCGGTTCAGATCCTCTGGGTGAACATGGCCACGGCGATCACGCTGGCGCTGGCACTGGCCTTCGAGCCGCTGGAAGCCAATGTCATGCGGCGCCCGCCACGCCCGATCAGCCAGGGACTGGTAACCAGCTTCGTGGCCGTGCGCGTCATCTGGGTTGGCCTGCTGTTGACCGCGGGCGCTTTCTCGCTCTACGGCTTCGTACTCCAGGCCACCGACAACGAAGCCCTTGCGCGCACCATGGCAGTCAATGTCCTGGTCGGTGGCCAGATTTCCTACCTGTTCAACTGCCGACGCTGGCAGGAGTCCAGTCTGGCGCTGAGGTACCTGTTCGCCAACCCCTGGGCGTGGGTCACCGCCGGCTTGCTGATCATCATGCAGCTCGGTTTCACCTACCTGCCCGTTGCCCAGCGCGTCTTCGGGACAGCCCCGCTGCCAGGCGATTACTGGATGATGATCGTCGCTTTCGCGATTCTGGTCTTTATCCTGGTGGAACTGGAAAAGTTGCTGACCCGCTCACTGGGACTGGACTGGGCCTCACCTGCGGGCAGTCGATGACAGATCATCGGAGCATACCAGGCGATCTCTGCCAGCCTTCTTGGCCTGATACAAACGCTGGTCTGCACATCCGATGAAACGGTCGGGATCGACGGTTTCCGCTTCGAACTCGGCGGCCACCGCGAGCCCGCCGCTGGCCGTGATGCGGTAGCCTCCCTCGGTGCCCAGAAAACGGTAATCACGAATGGCCGACAACACCCGCTCCATCGCCACCTTTGCGTGTTCCGGCTCGATATCCTGCAACAGGATCATGAACTCCTCTCCACCGAATCGACCGACGATGTCCTCAGCACGTGAAGACTCACTGACCAGTTGTGCCAGTTCCTCGAGCACCGTGTCACCTGCCAGGTGACCGCAGGTATCGTTGAGGTCCTTGAAATGGTCGATATCGAACATGGCGAGGGCGAATGGCGTGCCATCATGCCGGTAGCTTTCGATGGCACGTTTCAGTCGCGCCAACAGGTAACGGCGGTTGTAGAGACCGGTCAATGGATCGGTAATGGAACTTCGCATCAGTTCCCGTTCAAGACGCATTTTCTCGAACACATCCGACAACAGGTTGGCCAACACGACCAGCAGCGCATCGAGTTCGCGCGCCCAGGTGCGCGGCCTGCAGGAATCGAACCCGAAGAAACCGATCATGTCATCGCCGGAACGCAATTGCATGGTCACCAGGCTGGAAACATTCTGCACCTCGAACAGTTCACGTTCGCTGGCGGCTTCTTCCGGCAAGTCAGCAACCGCCCGGATGTAGAAAGGCGAATTGCTTCTCATGTACTCCAGTGCCTGCTCGAACCACCACGGATAGTCGCACTTTTTCAGAACTGCCTTTGATTTGTCGGTCGGCTCGATATGTTCGGCACACCATTCGTGAATCAGGTACACCGCCTCACCGTCATCGCCAATACGATAGACATAGGCACGATCGACCTCGAAGAAAAGTCCCAGTCGCTCCAGCATGCCCTCCATGACTTCACCGATGCGGTTGACCGGGGCATTCAGTATATCGGTGGAGATCTCGGCAATCAGCCGGCGGAACTCGTGCTGTCGACGCCGTTCGGTCTCGGCGGCACGATGCGCACCGATATCGCGGGCAATTCCCGAAATTCCCTGGATCCGCTCATCATCACCGTATATTGGCGCGGCATTGGACAGATACCAGCAATGTTGACCATCCCTGTGCCGCACCCTGAATTCGACATCCTGGAGTCGATCGCCCGACCGTGAAACCTGGCTAACCAAATCACGGACTTCGGCAACATCTTCGCCATGAACGAACTCCTCCAAGGCTCGCCCCAGCACTTCGTCGGCTGAGTAGCCGAGCATGGTACTGACATTGGGCGACACATACTCGAAGCGGCCATCGGTGGAAAGCAGGAAAACAATATCGCTGGCATTCTCAACCAGCATGCGATAACGACTTTCGCTGGCGCGCAGTTGCTCCTCGAGGCGGCGATGACCGGTAAGATCGTATAGCGTACCCACGGTCACAGGCCCCTGGTGCAGGAAGGCCACACCGGCGGTCAGCTCGACCCACCGCACCTCGCCGTCGGCACGCAGGATTCGATACTGGTACTGGTGCGGTACATCTTCACCACGCTGTCGGGCCCGTGCCCGCTCCATCACCAGGTCGCGATCGTCGGGGTGGACCAGGTCATAGAGATCATGCGCCATCAGTTCATCGCGCGAATACCCGGAAAGCTCAACCAGGGCGCCGTTCACGGCTGTGAACCGATCACCTTCCAGCATGAAAATGGCAGCACCGGCATTCTCGAACAGGGTGCGAAACAGACGTTCCTGTTCACCCAGCTGCCGGGTGCGCTCAGCCACCTCGCGCTCCAGCACCCGGCGCCGACGAACCAGGAATATGGCATAAACCAGCAGCACCAGCATCAGGGCGCCGGCTACCATAGCCGGCAACAACCAAGGCGGCAGGACCTCGACCCGCTCGCTGCGCATCCAGCGCTGCATGAGACGCCTCAGGTCAGCTTCGTCAAGTTGGGCAAGGGCCGCATTGACCTCGTCGAGCAGCTCGCGATCTCCGCTTCGAACCGCGGCCCGTAGTGACCGCTGATACAGCCGGTTCAAAGGACGGAATGCAGACGGTGCCCGGTTCATGTCCAGCAGGTACATGCCAACCGGATAATCGGCCACGAAGGCCGACACATCTCCTTCGAGGGCAGCGCGCACCATGAGGTCGTTATTGTCGTACTTGCGCAAGGGAATATGCGGGAGATGTTCACGCATGTGCTCGAGCTCCATCGAGCCGGCGACCACTCCGACCTCGATTGTCGCCAGTTCATCCGGAGTCATCACCGGCAAGGAGGTCTCGACGAACAGGAAGGTGCTAAGCGGAATCAACTCGGAGGAGAAATCCAGCAGCTTTTCACGCTCGCTGGAGCGGAACAAGCCGCCGTGAACATGGGCATTCCCTTCCCCAACCTGCGTGATGGTATCCGGCCAGTCCACCAGCTCGAATACCACCGGTCGCTCCAGATGCTCGCTCACCTCATGCCACAGGTCGATCAACAACCCCTCGGGCTCGCCACGGTCATTGCGGAACGCGAACGGCGGCCAGGAGTGGTCCTGGGAGACGATCAGAGCCTCCGGTGCCTCTTCGCCGGCGCATGCGGAACCCGACTGCAGAAGTGCAGCCGCCACCCCGAACACAACCCAAAGTCGCAAAAATCCCAAGCGGTTCCCCTCCCCATTGGCCGCTGGCCGAACGAGCCCCGATGCTCGCAAAATGTTCTTGGCCGACTACAGTGTAACCGCTGACATCAGGAATGGAAGCCACGCACCCCGGGCACAAGCAGCAACGGGACGATCACCACCCAGGCCAGCAACGCCACCCCCATGGCCAGGAGACTGACCTGCCAGTCGAGCAACAGGCCCAGCACCACCGGCCCTGCCGCAGTCGAAAGCACCATCAGCGCGGCGTACACCCCCCGGATCATGCCCAGCTGAAGCGTACCGAACAGTTCCACCCAGACCGCACCACTGATCACCCCGTTGAGGCCGGCGGTCATGCCCAGTCCGGCGAACATCAGCCACATCGCCGGGCCGGGAGCGATCAGACCCAGCCCCAGCACCCCGATGCCCGCGGGCAGCAGATGAAAGCGCAGCAAGGCGCGTGCGCTGAACCGATCGATCAGCCGCCCACCTGCGAAGGCGGCCAGCCCCTGAAGCGCGGCAAACAGCACGAACCCCGAAGCCACGGTACTCAGCGACCAGCCCAGTCGCTCGGCCAGCGCCCCCTGGTGCAGGAACAGCGCGGTAATGACGAACGGCGGCACCAACACCACGGCCAGCACGCGCTGGAAACTGCCGTGCACGAACAGCTTGCGCCGCGACATCAACTCAGGCGCCGGCCCGCCGTTTCGCGAATCGTCCCGGCCGCTGCCGATGAGCGGTCGAGCCAGCCACCAGAGCGCCGGCACCGCCACCAGCAACAGACCAGCGGCAGCACACAGCCACACCCCGCGCCAGTCCAGCCAGCCCAGGGCAAAAGCCACCAGGGGCGGGAAACTGGCCTCACCGAGGATGAAGCCGTAAGTGGCCATGGCCACCGCCCGGCCGCGGCGGCGATGGGCATAGCGACCGGCCGCCACAACGGCCAGGTGCCCGATCAGGCCCTGCCCGGCCAGGCGCACCAGAAACAGTCCGGCAATCAGCCAGACCACGTTGGGACTCAAGCCGATCATGGCCGCACCGGCGGCCAGCACCAGCCCGGTCAGCACGATGGCGCGCCGCATCAGCATGTGATCGGCAATCGCGCCGAGCCAGAACATGAGCAGACCGCTGGCCAGCGTGGCCAGACCGTACAAGGTGCCGAGCATGGTCTCGCTCAGTGCGAACTCGGCCCGAAAGCCACTGCCGAACAGGCCGATGAAAAAGGTCTGACCGACCGATGAACACAAGGCGGCGGCCAGCGCGAAACGGCCGGCCGGCGGGAGACCGCGAACGGGGGTGTCGTTCAACTGAGGTTCCAGGGAAAAGACAGGTGGCGCATCATAGCAAGTCGGCGTGGCCGTGGATGGCGGCTCACTGCATCACGCTCAACGCCAGCAACAACTGGCCACCGAAATAGGCCGGCAGGCCCCAGGCACGCTGAAGAAACGAGGATTCGATCAGGCGGTCACCGGCCACACTCAAGTCGCTGAGGTAGAACAGCGCCGCCCCGACCACGATCAGCCAGCTGCCGCCCGCCCCGACCGCGCCCACGGCCAGCGCCAGCATCGTCGTTATGACGACACCGTACGCCCAAACCGGCCCGTGCATGCCAGGCTCGATGCGCGGCAGGTACCGTTTGGCCAGCAAGAGACCGGCGACAATCAGCAGGAGACCGGCAACGGCGGCGGCCACCGGATCGACGCCATGCACACCGAAGGCCGCGGCATAGGCAACATGCCCCAGAAGGAACGCGACCAGCCCCGCCAGGAAGGTGGCCCGCCGGCGTGGGATCAGCAGCACGTCACCGGCCATGGACAGCAGCAAACCGAACAGGATGACGATCCCATAGAGCGACTCCAGCGCCCCGGCAGCCAGCGCGGTCAGCACGAACCCCATCGATGCCAGCGGCTTGAACAGCCACTTGCCGGCCCGGTTTTGCCTGTGCTCGGCCATCAGCAACAAAGCCAGCGCAACCCCGGTCAGGACCGGCCATATCCAGATCGATTCACTCACTCGTTATCCTTCAAGGCAAAACAGCTCTCCAAGGATAAGGCCGGCCACGCTTGGCGTGGCCGGCAATGGTGAAACGTGGATCAGAAACTGCCGTTAAGCCGCCACCAGATGCTGCGGCCCGGTTCGGGCACCCGGGTCGGTTCGGCACCCAGGTCGGCCAGGCCGCGCTGGATGTGCTCGGCGTAATGACGGTCGAACAGGTTGTCGATACCGGCGGTCAGGGTGATGCGTTCGGAGAAGCGGTGGCCGCCGTAGACCGAGAACACGCCGAACCCCGGCGTCTCGTTCGAATCGAGCGAGTAGATGGTGCCGTGATCGGGATGGATGCGATCCTGGCGAGCCACCGCCCGCAGCAAGCCACCGGCAAACCAGGTGCCGTCGTCATAGTCCACA
>SKXY01000132.1 GCA_007128175.1 Wenzhouxiangella sp.
AAAGCATCGTTGAAAACTGGTTGCCGCGATACACCGGTACCGATCTGGATGGGTTCGGCAAGTACGTGCTGTTGACCAATTTCGACAATTACGTCGAGAAGTTCGCCGCGGTGATGGGAGCTGAAGTACGCGGGCGCGACAAGGCCATGCGCAATGCCACGGCCGACGGTATTTCCATGATCAATTTCGGCATGGGAAGCGCCAATGCGGCCACCATCATGGACTTGCTCAGTGCGGTCAGTCCGAAGGCCGTGCTGTTTCTCGGCAAGTGCGGCGGGCTGAAGAAAAAGAACAAGCTCGGAGACCTGATCCTGCCGATCGCCGCCATTCGCGGCGAGGGGACGTCAAGCGACTATTTCCCGCCCGAGGTGCCGTCGTTGCCGGCATTCACGCTGCAGCGTGCGGTGTCGTCGACCATTCGCGACCACGATCTCGACTACTGGACGGGCACGGTCTACACCACCAATCGTCGCGTCTGGGAGCACGACAAGGCCTTCAAGAAATACCTGCGCCGAACGCGCAGCATGGCCATCGACATGGAGACAGCGACCATCTTCATCACCGCCTTCGCCAATTCCATTCCCGCCGGCGCCTTGTTGCTGGTCTCCGATCAGCCGATGGTGCCCGACGGTGTCAAGACCGACGCCTCCGACCGCCTGGTCACCGAGCACTACGTCGACCAGCAGATTGCCATCGGAATCGCCGCCCTCAAGGAAATCCGCGACCAGGGGCGGTCGGTGAAGCACTTGCGGTTTGATTGAGGAGAGAAGGTTTCAGGGTTCAGGTTTCAGGCTTCAGGAAAACACCTCGGCTCGCCTTCGGCTTCGCCGGCGTAAAGCAACCCGGCTCTCGGGCTACCACCGTCCCTGGCGCGGCAAAGCCGCCCCCCACCGATTTGCGGGTGCCGCCTGAAACCTGAAACCTGAAACCTGAACCCTGAAACCTTAATTATCCATGACTTCCTCCCTACGCAGCTTTGCGCCAAATCTGGCATGATGCTTGACATTTTTGGCAAATCCGACGGAAGTGAATGATGAAGCAAGCAATGAGTTTGGCGATGGCTGCCGGTCTGGCGGTTTCGGGGGCGGCAATGGCCGACGATGACCCGTTTCTCTGGCTGGAAGAGGTTGAGGGCGAGCAGGCGCTGGAGTGGGCCGAGGGTCAGAACGACCGCTCGCTGGAGTATCTCAAGTCGAATGAACTGTTCGATCCGATTCACGATCGCGCCCTGGAGATCCTGACTTCCGATGATCGCATCGCCTATCCGTCGCTGATGGGGGGCAAGGTCTACAACTTCTGGCGTGATGCCAACCACGTTCGCGGCATCTGGCGCAAGACCACGCGTGAAAACTACCGCAGCGATTCGCCGGACTGGGACGTGATTATCGACGTCGATCGGCTGGCTGATGAGGAAGACGAAAACTGGGTCTGGGCCGGTGCGAGCTGCCGCTATCCGGATTACGATCGCTGCCTGGTCGGACTGTCCATCGGTGGCGCCGACGCGGCCGTACGTCGGGAGTTCGATCTCGAAACGCGTACGTTCATCGAGGACGGTTTCGTCCTGCCCGAATCCAAGAGCCGGATGACCTGGCGCGACCGCGACAGCGTGTTTCTCGGCCCGGCGTTTTCCGACGAGGAGATGACTGATTCCGGTTACCCGCGTACTGTGCGTATCTGGGAACGTGGCACCCCGGTCGAAGAAGCGAAGCTGGTCTACGAAGGTGAGCGAGCGGATGTGGCCGTCACGGGCATGCGCATCTGGGACGGCGATGACCACTACGACCTGATCGTTCGCTCCCCCGGCTTCTTCACGCGCCATTACTACCACTACCGCGACGGCGAGGTCAGCCGCATCAACGTGCCCGAAGACGCCAACATCGTCGGTCTGATCGACGGCCAGTTGCTGGTGGATCTGAAGTCCGACTGGACGGTGGGCGAATCGACTTTCCACCAGGGAACGCTGGTGGCCGGCCCGATGGCCAGCTTTGAAGCCGATCAGCCTGGATTGACCGTGTTGTTCCAGCCGGGTGAGCGTTCATCTATCGCCGGCGTGTCGACCACCGAGAACACCGTGCTGGTCAATATCCTCGACAACGTGGTCAGTCGGATCGAGCGCTTTACCCATGACGAGGACGGCTGGCACTCCGAACCGCTGGCGCTGCCGGACATGGGCGCGATTAGCGTGGTCAGCACGGATGATCGTTCCGATCGCTTCTTCTACAACTACACCGGTTTCCTCACGCCTTCGACGCTGTTCGAAGCCGATGCTGCCAGAGACTCGCACGAGGAAGTGCGTTCCGAGCCGAGTTGGTTCGATGATGAAGGCATGCGCGTCGAACAGTACGAGGCAAGATCGGCCGACGGTGAGCTGATTCCGTATTTCGTCGTCAAGCCGGCCGGGTTCGAAGCCGATGGTGCCAACCCGACCCTGCTGTCGGCCTACGGCGGTTTCGAGGTCTCGCGCACGCCGTTCTATTCGGGTGTGATCGGTTCGAGCTGGCTGGAGCGCGGCGGCGTGTATGTGCTGGCCAATATCCGTGGTGGCGGCGAGTTCGGGCCGCGCTGGCACCAGGCGGCACTGAAGGAAAACCGCCAGCGTGCTTTCGACGACCTGATTGCGGTAGCCGAGGATCTGATCGAGCGTGACATCACCTCGCCGGAGCACCTGGGTATCCAGGGCGGCTCGAATGGCGGTCTGCTGGTCGGCGCGGTGATGGTGCAGCGCCCGGACCTGCTCAATGCGGTGGTCTGTCAGGTGCCGCTGCTGGACATGAAGCGCTATCACAAGCTGCTGGCCGGTGCGAGCTGGATGGCCGAGTACGGCGATCCCGACGACCCGGAGCAGTGGGCCTACATCAGCGAGTATTCGCCGTACCAGAACGTCTCGGCCGAGGCCGACTATCCCAAGGCCTTCTTCACCACCTCCACGCGCGACGACCGCGTACACCCGGGCCATGCTCGCAAGATGGTGGCGAAGATGCTCGACCAGGGCCACGACGTGCTTTATTACGAGAACATCGAGGGCGGCCACGGCGGCGCGGCCAACCTCGAGCAGCGCGCCTACATCTCGGCCCTGATCTACACCTACCTCCACGACCGCCTTGCCGGCGCCAGTGCAGATTAGTTGTCGGTAGTTTTCACCACGGAGACACGGAGAGTACAGAGGAAAATCAGTAAGATAGAAAAATCTCTGTGAACTCTGTGTCTCCGTGGTGCGTTTCATCGCCTGCTTGCAATGTCTCCCCGATGGCCCAAGGTCTGGAACTTCGGGGAGGGAAACCCGGTCGAAACTCGCGACAGTTACGAAAACGGACCAAATCACTCCCGTATGGCGGGAAAAGACTCCAACTGATACAATATCGGATGGATTTGAAGGAGGAACGAATGGGCAAGGATCTCGTACCAAGTCATCTGCTCGCGCCGGCCGGGACCGGATCGCTGGATTCCTACATCCAGGAAGTCAACCGCATTCCGGTATTGAGCCTGGAAGAAGAGCAGAGCCTGGCTCGTCGCTACCGCGACGAGGAAGATCTCGATGCTGCGCGCATGCTGGTCATGTCGCATCTTCGTTTCGTCGTGCATGTCGCGCGCGGCTATTCCGGCTACGGCTTGCAACTCGGCGACCTGGTCCAGGAAGGCAATATCGGCCTGATGAAGGCGGTCAAGCGCTTCGACCCTGACCAGGGCGTGCGCCTGGTGTCGTTTGCCGTGCACTGGATCCGTGCCGAAATTCACGAGTTCATTCTGCGCAACTGGCGCATTGTCAAGGTGGCCACCACCAAGGCGCAGCGCAAGCTGTTCTTCAACTTGCGCAAGCAGAAGAAGCGCCTGGGCTGGCTCAACCAGTCCGAAGTCAACCGCGTGGCCGAAGATCTGGGTGTGAAGCCCGAGGTGGTCATGGAAATGGAGTCGCGCCTGTCGGGTCAGGACATCGGTTTCGACCTGCCGACCGACGATGACGAGTCCACTTACATGGCACCGGCGGCATACCTGGAAGGCCTGTCGGCTTCTCCGGATGAAGCGGCCGAAGCCCAGGACTGGGAGCAGCATCACCACAACCTGTTGTTCGATGGCATCGAGACCCTGGACGATCGCTCACGCGACATCATCCAGAGCCGCTGGCTGCTCGAACCCAAGGTGACGCTGCAGGAGCTGGCCGACAAGTACGGCGTTTCCGCCGAGCGCATTCGCCAGCTCGAAGCCGCGGCCCTGAAGAAGCTCAAGGCACGATTCGAAGCCTGAAACTTCGGGTACAAGGATCAGGAAACCGAAAAAGGGAGCGAGTTCGCTCCTTTTTTTCTGGTGTGGTTTGGCGCTTTCCCCCTCTCATTTGCCGATTCCACCGTGCAGGCGTATGCTGAAAGCCTGATCTGCACTTGCGGCCCGGCAATATGCCAGGGGGACTGCAGTGGTTGGACCGACGACGGAAAGCACTTCCAGGACCAGCGGGCCCGTTCCCGGTGACGATGGGGTTGCGTCGATTTCCAGGGGGCAACTGCTTCGACGTCTGCTGCTATACCACGCGGGACTTGCTGTATTTCTCACCGTCTTGCTGATCGCTTTTCCGGCTTCCCGGGACTACCTGCCCATCGGCGGCATTTCCGAACTGGCTGAACGTACCGGTTTGCAGCTGACTGCCGAACCGGCCACTCCCCCGACCGTTGTCGAGGCATCCGGCACGGGCAGTGTCGGCGTGCTCGGGCACGCGCCGAGACTGGCCATGATTCTTGTCGGTGTCTGGCTTCTCATGCTGCCGGTCTCCTGGCTGCATCGAGGGATCTATCGCACCAGCAATTACGACCACTCCATCGATGAAACCATGCTGATTCTTCCCGGCGTGGTCGCCGGTATCGTGGTGGTGGTGCAACACAGCCTGGCGCTGGCCTTCGCCCTGGCCGGCGTGGCCGCCGGAGTGCGGTTCCGGCGCGCTCTGCAGGACACCTTCGATGCCCAGTTCATCCTGATGGCGATCGGTGCCGGCATCGCGGCCGGAGTCGGTGCGCTGGAAATCGTGGCGGTGATGAGCGTTTTCTTCTGTTATGCAACGCTGTACCTGTGCTCCTACGGTGACGGGCTGCATTCCGACTTCAAGGGTCGGCAGAAGGAAGAGGCGCGCCGGCAATTGGCGGAAAACGAAGAGACGCCGGCTGGACCGGTCAAGCCGGATTCGGGATGAACGTTTGCGCGAAGCGGATAGCGGGTTGGCGAGCCCGATTCAGCCGTGTTCTGCCGGCCCTGGTTCTGTCGCTGCTTTGGTTCAGCCTGGCTGATGCCGGGGACTTCAGCCGGGGCACGCCGCTCTTTGCTGATTCGGCGCCCCTGGTTGTCACGTTGCACGCGCCCTGGCGCCAATTCCACCGTGACGGTGACAGCGACGAGCGCTATCCGGCGGCACTGGAATACAGCGATCCGGATGGCCGGCAAGTGAGCATCCCGGTGACCGTGGAGCGGCGTGGCAAGACCCGTCGCGCCCTGTGCGATTTTCCGCCGATTCGTCTTCGTTTCGATCGCGCCGCGACCGAAGGCACCCTGTTCGAGGGCCAGCGTTCGCTGAAACTGACCACGCACTGCAGCAACAGTCGGCGATGGGAGCAGTATTACGTGCTCGAGATGCTGGCCTACCGGATCAACAATCTCGTTACCGAGCGCAGTTTTCGGGTACGAGTGCTTTCGATCACATACGAGGATGATCGGCGCGGCCGTAGCGACCCGGACCGCTTCGGTTTTCTGCTCGAACATGCACGCGACGTGGCCCGACGCAACGACATGCCGCGCGTGCGCGAAGCACTGATCGGCCCCGAATCCTACGAACCCGATGAAATCAGCCGTTTCATGCTGTTTCAATACCTGATCGGCAACACTGATTTCTCGACCTGGACCGAATCCGCCGACGAACGCTGCTGCCACAACGTGCGTACCATCGGTACTGCCAATGGTGGCAGTCTTTATGCCCTGCCTTACGATTTCGATTCAGCCGGCCTGGTCAATGCCTCTTATGCCGCGCCCCACGAGAGTCTTCCTATCGGGCGCGTGACCCAACGACTGTACCGAGGCTTCTGTGTGCATAACTCAAGCCTCGAGACGGTGCGTCGGGAATACCTTGAACTGGAGGACGAGATACTGGACCTGGTTCGCAACGAGCCGCTGCTGAGCTCGCGAAGTCGCCGGCAGGCACTGCGCTACCTCGAGGGCTTCTATACCACCTTGAAGGATGAGAGCCAGTTTTCCCGGGAGATTACCGCCCGATGCCGCAGATAGCGCTCACCGATTCCGCTTGGTCGGCCGCTGGTGCCTGTCGTTCTTCCCGGGCTTCTTCCGGTGCTGCCGATGAGCTCAGACGTTCTCTGCGCTGCTTGATACGTGTGTTCCCGGGTTGCATCTCGATGACGCGGTCGAGGTAGGCAAGGCGCCCGCTATCGTGCAACGGCAGTTCAAGCAAGCCCTGGGGATAGCCGGCGAACAATGTCCCGTCCCTGACTTCCAGCCAGGCGATGTGACCGCCGTAATAGGGAGCCATGCCAACGTCGATGAGAGCCACCCGTGCATCGTGGCGCGGCCAGATGACGCCGCTGGTCGGTGTGTGGCCGATGACCATGTGATTGGCCTCGTATCGATCCAGTATGGCCTGAACCAGCTCGGGAGGTGTGGCCGGTTCCATGCCGGCCAGGCCGCGGTACCACAGCGGCCCGGTTTCGTCTTCGAGAATGCCCTGGTCCGCGCTGTCGTCAAGTTGCAGGGCTTCGTGCACCATCCGGGTCAGTGACGCAAGGTCATGCTGGCAATAGTGGGCACTGATGCCGCCATGCAGGAAGATCAGGTCGTTGATCTGGACTGCGACCTTCGATGACATCACCCATTGAAACAGCTCGCCCTCCGGGTCCCAGCGCGGGTCCCAGGCCATCCGGTGCTCGACCCATCCGAGCGGATGATCCTGTTCCCACTGCTCGCGGTAATCGTCGGGCAGATTGTCGTATCGCTCCGGCTCGGTCTCGCGCAGATGCAACATGACGGCATCGAAATAGCGGTTCCTGGTCCGGTGTGACTCGCGGGTGACGAATGCCTCGAACTCGCCGGAGGTGACGTAGCGCAGATCGCCGTAGACGTTCATGGCCTCGTGGTTGCCGATCAGGTGATGGACGCGGCCGCCGGCGCGCTCGGCCTGTCTGGCCAGTCGTGAGAGATGGCGAATGATGCGCAGGGTGTCGGGTCCGCGGTCGGGTATATCGCCGACCTGGACCAGGTGGGTCTCGCCGGCACTCCAGCGCCCGCGGCGGTTGATCACGCCCGCCTGGCGCAGGGTCTTGATGTAGTTGTCGTAGTCACCGTGGATGTCGCCGATGGCAACGATGCGTTCGATACCGCTCCAGCGATGATCGTCGGTCTGGTCCGGTGCGGCCGAGACGACCTGGAGCGCAAGCAGGGTCGCCAGGATGAGTGTCAGCAACAGGTGTCTCATCGGACCCTCCGGCACAAGTGACTTCGACCCCCACATCATTCTGCAATTTATCACAGCGGTCGCGAAGGATCGCTGCATTCGTTCAATACAGGTAACCGAGTCCGCGTGGCTTGATCGCTTCGGGCAGTTCGGTTTCGCCGTTGAGTTCGCGCAGGTCAATCTCCACGGTGCGGGCAATAAAGTCCATGGGCACGTCGTTGACCGCGTTTTCGAACGGGTTTTCGATGTGGCGGCCGACGTATTCGAGCATGATGTAGGCATAGCCGATCAGCAGCGAAAAGGGGATGGACCAGTAGCCAAGGTGGCCGGCCAGGCTCAGCGGCAGCACGAACAGGAAGATGATGAGCGTGTAATAGACAAACCAGGTGTACTGCATTGGAAAGGGCGTCTTCTTCAGTCGCTCGCAGCTGCTCAGGGCCTCGTTGAAGCCCTGGATCAATTCGGTAAAGCGCACATGACGGTAGGCATCCAGATGGCCGTCGTCCGCAAGTTGCCGTAGTGTGCTCCCCTGGGTCTCCAGCAGGGCCAGCGGCGGGGTCTGGCGCCTTGTCGCTGCGGTACGCTCATCAGCCGACAACAGGTTGTCGATCTCTTTGCCGGGTTCAAGCTTGCGCAGGAAGCGATTGAGCCACCAGGCAAACGCGATCTGGCGATAAATCAACTGGTGTCTTGTGGCTGCCGTTGCCTCGCCACCACCGATCAGGCCCTTGACCAGCAGCGCGAAGCTTCTGGAGTCGTACTTGAGCTTCGACCAGATCTGGTGCCCCTCCCACCAGCGCCCATAGGCGGAGTTGTTGCGAAAGCCGATCAGAAAGGCCAGCGCGGTACCGAGAAAGCCGGCGGCATAGGACAGCGCCTGCAGCAGTTCGCGCGGCACCTGGTCCATGACCAGGCAGGCCAGTGCGATGAATGTGATCAGCAACAGCAAGCGGGGCCACGTAAACCAGAACAGCTTGGTCAGCGAGATTCGGCGGGTGACGATCATGACGGTTCAGTCCTCTTCCAATGCTTCGAATTGCTCGGCCAGAAAGTCGATCAGCCCGCGCACGGCCGGCAGCAGGCCGCGGCGCGAGGGAAAGACCGCGTGGACGATCTCGCGCGGCGGCGCCCAGCCGTCGAGTACGCGCACCAGTCGGCCATCGGCCAAGTCGTCGGTCATCATCATGGTTGGCAATTGCACCACACCAATGCCGGCCGTGGCCGCCTTTCTGAGCGTGTTCATGCTGCGGGTGACCAGCCGGGGGTGGTGTTCGATGCGTGCCTCGCTGCCATCGGGCCCAATAAGGTGCCAGACATGGCGGTGCTGCGGCAGGCCCAGGGCCAGGCTCGGCAGTCCGGCCAAGTCGGCTGGCACCCCGGGTGTGACTTCACGCGCCAGTAGATACGGGCTGGCGACCAGGCATTGGCCGCGGTCGGTCAATACCCTCAAGACCAGGTCGCTGTCTTCCAGTGGCGGCGGGCGCACGCGAATGGCGATGTCGTAGCCTTCCTCGATCACGTCGACACGACGGTTGGTGGCATCGACATGCAGTTGTACCTGGGGGTGGGTTTGCTGGTAGGCGGTCAGCATGTCGGCCATCCGCGCATCAAGCAGGGCGATCGGACAGCTCAGTCTGACAGTGCCGCAGGGTTCGGAGCGCGAGGCATCGATTGCGTCCTGGGCGGCCTCGGCCTGCACCAGCATGGCCTTGCAATGGGTGTAGTAGAGCTGGCCGATCTCGGTGACGGTGACATGGCGCGTGGAACGGTTGAGCAGGCGCACACCCAGTCGATCCTCGAGCGCGGCGATGCGCCGGCTGAGCTTGGACTTGGGCTCACCGATCGCGCGCCCGGCCGGGGCAAAGCCGCCGTGGTCGACCACCTGCACGTAGTAGTAGAGATCGTTGAGGTCCTGCACGTCGCCATCGTTCCATTTACGGAACGGTGAGTATAAATTCTGCCGTCTACCGGATCCAGCGTTGCTGATTCAGACTGTCCTCCAACGAACCAACCCACGATTTCGAAGGAGGTCACATGAAAAGGATTCTCGGTACCTACAGCGCACCCCCGCGTCACTGGGTCGGAGACGGTTTTCCGGTCTGCTCGATGTTCTCGTACAACAGTCACGGCCAGCATGTCAGCCCGTTTCTGCTGCTTGACCATGCTGGTCCGATGAATTTCGAGCCGGCCGAGCGCCCGCGCGGGGTCGGCGAGCATCCGCATCGCGGCTTCGAGACGGTCACCATCGTCTACGACGGGGAGGTCGAGCACAAGGACTCGACCGGCGCCGGCGGGACCATCGGCCCGGGTGATGTGCAGTGGATGACGGCCGGTTCCGGCATCCTGCACGAGGAATTCCACTCGCACGAGTTCACGCGCTCAGGCGGACGACTGGAAATGGTCCAGCTCTGGGTCAATCTGCCGGCCGAACACAAGATGACCGATCCGGGCTACCAGACCGTGCTCGATGCCGATATCCCGTCGGTCGCGTTGCCCGACGATGCCGGCCGCCTGCGAGTGATTGCCGGTGAGTTCGACGGCCACACCGGTCCGGCCCGGACCTTCACGCCGATGCAGGTGTGGGATCTGCGCCTGGATCAGGGAAAAAGTACCCGCCTGGACCTGCCCGATGGCTGGAACACCATGCTGGTCGTGCTCGACGGCACGGTCCTGGTCAACGACAGCGAAGTGGCCCGCGGCGGTCAGCTGGTGCTGCTCGATTCGGCCGGCGAAGGCGCGCTCATCGAGGCCAACAACGAGGCCAAGGTGCTGGTGCTTGCCGGTGAGCCCATCGAAGAGCCCATCGTTGGCCACGGCCCGTTCGTGATGAACACGGATGAGGAAATTCACCAGGCCATACGTGATTTTTCCACCGGCCAGTTTGGCCGCCTGCCCGCCTGAACCAGACCCGCCCGCAGCCGAACGGCTGCGGGTATCCCACCCGTCTTGGATCGGGGCCGGGTTTTTCATCAGACTGAGGAGTCAACACCATGAGTAAACCATTCAACTACCAGCGAATCGATCGGGACAACGCCGCCGTGCTACTGGTCGACCACCAGACCGGCCTGTTGTCGCTGGTGCGCGACATCGATCCGGACAAGTTCAAGAACAACGTCCTGGCCCTGGCGGACCTGGCCAAGTATTTCGGCCTGCCGACCATTCTGACTACCAGCTTCGAGGACGGTCCCAACGGCCCGCTGGTGCCGGAACTGAAGGAGACCTTTCCCGACGCGCCCTACATCGCCCGGCCGGGCCAGATCAACGCCTGGGACAATGAGGATTTTGTCGCCGCCGTGCGCGCAACCGGCAAGAAGCAACTGATCATCGCGGGCGTGGTCACCGAGGTGTGCGTAGCCTTTCCGACGCTGTCGGCCCTGGAAGAAGAATTCGAGGTGTTTGTGGTGACAGATGCCTCCGGCACCTTCAACGAAATCACCCGCCACTCGGCCTGGGATCGCATGTCGGCTGCCGGGGCCCAGCTGATGACCTGGTTCGGCGTGGCCTGTGAGTTGCACCGCGACTGGCGCCGCGATGTCGAAGGACTGGGTGCGTTGTTCTCCAACCACATTCCCGACTACCGCAACCTGATCAACAGCCATACGGCGTTTACGGCCGACCGGGGCTGACAGGTATCAACCTGCTGGCGGGTGGCACCATGCTGCCATCCACCAGCAGGGTTTCTCCGAGTCTGATTTTGGTGTCAGCGCAGCAATGCGTCGCTGGTCTGCGACAACACACGCGCCAGCCAGGGCTTCTTGCCCGTCCAGCTCAGGTGGAAGAGGTCGGCCTCGTCGCTGGCTTTGAGCAGGTAGTCGTCGCTGGTGATCAGTTCGTCGGCGAGCTTGTGGTCGATGGCGCGGGTGCCGAGCCAGTATTCACCTGTGGCGATCTCGTCGAGGTCGATCTGGGGGCGATGCGCGCCGACGAATTCCTTGAACAGCTTGTGCACGTCCTCGATCTCTTCCTGGAACTTGCTGCGCCCCTCGTCGGTGTTCTCGCCGAACAGGGTGACGGTGCGCTTGTGCTCGCCGGCCATGAACTGCTCGTAGTCGATGTCCTTGCCCTTGAGCCAGCGATTGAAGTTGGGCAACTGGGCGATGACGCCGATGGAGCCGAGAATGGCGAACGGGGCGGCGATGATGCGGTCGGCCACGCAGGCCATCATGTAGCCGCCGCTGGCCGCGATCTTGTCGACCGAGACTGTCAGCTTGATGTTGCGGTCACGGATGCGCAGAAGCTGGGCTGCGGCCAGTCCGTAGGCGTGGACCTGTCCGCCTCCCGATTCCAACCGGACCAGCACTTCGTCGTTGTCCTCGGCAGTGGTGAGCAGGGCGGTGATTTCCTCCCTTAGCCCAGTCAGTGCCGAGGCGCGGATGTCACCGTGAAAATCCAGCACCCACAGCCGTCGTCGCTTTAGCCCGGCCTGTTGCTTGCGCCGGGCCTTTTCGGCCTTGCGCTCGGCCTTGAACTGCTTGCCCGGCAGCATGCTGGCCTTGAGGGTCAGGGCGGCCCGGTGATAGTCATCGTTGAGCTTGCGAACCTCCAGGCTGCCTGGCGCAGGCGCCTCGCTGGTTCCGCGTTGCATGCGCCCGGCAATGGCGGCAATCACGATCAGCACGGCGAGCAGCAGGGTTGCGAGCTTGGCCAGGAAAATACCGTACTCGGCGAGGTATTCCATGGGTGAGGGTTCTGTATGAGTGAGGTCACCAGTTTACCGGCAGCGGTGGCTGCGGGGTGAATCGTTCTGATTGGGGAGCGGTGCTTGTGGCATCATTGGAGCGGTCCGCAAGTGGGCATTTCCGAACCTGGATTCACTGATTTTCATCGTCAGCCGGAGCGCCGCCATGCCAATGACCTCCTGCGCCGTGATCGGCGTCGGCTACCTGGGAAAGTTTCATGCCCAGAAGTACGCCGCGTTGCCGAACGCCAAATTGCATGCCGTGGTCGATATCGACCCGCAGGCCGCGCAGTCCAGTGCCGACGAGTGCGGCTGCCTTGCCCTGTCCGACTACCGGGAGCTTCTGGGGGAAGTCGACGCGGTTTCGATTGCCGTACCGACCGTTCATCACTTCGAGGTGGCGCGCGATTTCCTCTCACGTGGTACTCATGTGCTGCTGGAAAAACCGATTACCAGCACGCTGGACGAGGCGCGAGAACTCAACCGGATTGCGCGGGAACACGGCCTGGTGTTCCAGATCGGTCATTTGGAGCGCTTCAATTCGGCCTTCATGGATCTGGCCGACGTCAACCTGGCGCCGTTGTTCATCGAGTGCCACAGGCTGGCGCCGTTCAAGCCTCGTGCCACCGATGTCAATGTGGTGCTGGATTTGATGATTCACGATATCGACCTGATTCTGGGCATCGTGCGCAGTCCGGTGAAATCGCTGGCTGCCAGCGGCACCCCAGTGCTTTCGAAAGGTATCGATATTGCCAACGCGCGTCTGGAGTTCGAAAACGGTTGCGTGGCCAACGTGACTTCCAGCCGGGTGAGCATGAAGTCGGAGCGCAAGATGCGCATGTTCCAGTCCGACGCCTACATCTCGATCGACTTCCAGAACTCGGGGCTGGCCATCCATCGCATAGGTGATCGGGAGATGTTTCCCGGCGTGCCGGAGATCCTGCGTGAAGAATCCACCTTTGAGAAAAATGATGCACTTAAGGCGGAGATCGTTGCATTTCTGGACTCGATTCAGAACGGTGCGCCGGTGGTGGTCAGCGGCGAGGACGGCGAACGCGCATTGGAGGCGGCAATCCGCATTACCGACATGGTTCAAGCCAATTACCCTGGATCAAACCAATGAACCCGATTCCGATGGTCGACCTTGAGTTGCAGTACCGGCAGCTCGAAAACGAGATCAACCCGGCCATTGCCGATGTGCTGGCCGGCACGCGTTTCATCCTCGGGCCCAACGTGACCGAGTTCGAGAAAGAGGCCGCCAACTTTCTGGGTGTGGGCCATGCCCTGGGCTGCGCCTCGGGCACGGATGCGCTGCACCTGGCGCTGCGAGCCGCCGGAATCGGTCCGGGGGACGAGGTTATTACTTCGCCCTTCACGTTCATTGCCACGGCCGAGGCCATTGCCTATTGCGGCGCCACGCCGGTGTTTGTCGATATCGACCCGAAGTCGTTCAATATCGATCCGTCAGCGGTGCGCGCTGCAGTGACCGAGCGCACCCGGGCGTTGCTGCCGGTGCACCTGTTCGGTCAGCCGGCCGACATGATCGAGCTGCAACGGATCGCCGATGAGCATGAACTGCTGGTGATCGAGGATTGCGCGCAGTCCTTCGGTGCCGATGTCGGGGGCAGGCAGACCGGCTCGATGGGGCTGGCCGGATGTTTCAGCTTCTTTCCCAGCAAGAACCTGGGCTGCTACGGCGACGGCGGACTGATCACCACCAGCGACGAGGCACTGTTCGAAACGCTGTGGACGCTGCGTAACCATGGGCGCAAGGCCGGCGATTACTACCACGAAATGATTGGCTACAACAGCCGACTAGACGAGATCCAGGCGGCCATCCTGCGGGTCAAGCTGGCTCATATCGATCGCTTCAACAAGGAGCGTCGGCGCGTGGCCCACGCTTACGGGCGGCTACTGGCCGATACCGAACTGGTCATGCCCCATGAAGACGGCGTCGGCCACCATGTCTACCACCAGTTCACCCTTCTCACACCCGAGGGTCGTCGCGATGAACTGATGCAGGCGCTGAAGTATGAACGCATCGCCTGCGCCGTGTACTACCCGACCCCGCTGCATCGCCAGCCGGCCTTTGCCGATCTGGGTGTGCATGAAGGGTTGCCGGTCAGCGAAGGGGTCAGCGAACGTTGCCTGTCGCTGCCGATCTACCCTGAAATGACCGACGAACAGGTCGAGCGTGTTGCCGCCTGCCTGCGAAGTGCCTTGTAGCAAGGTTTTTCAGGCTTTCAGGCGGTGATTTGAAGCCACGAAGAATACGAAGAGCACGAAGAAAAAACCAAGAATTTTTTATCTTCGTGTCCTTCGTGTCCTTCGTGGTTAAATGATCTTTTCAGGTAAACCCTCAACGAATCGGGAGCAGATATGACGCCGCGGGATTTTGTCAGGATATTGGGTGAGACGCGGGCTTCGGCCATTTTGAGGACCGATTCGGCCGATGCGGCCGTCGGGGC
Source organism: Wenzhouxiangella sp. (assembly GCA_007128175.1). Classification (GTDB taxonomy): domain Bacteria; phylum Pseudomonadota; class Gammaproteobacteria; order Xanthomonadales; family Wenzhouxiangellaceae; genus Wenzhouxiangella. Next base: position 14,582 of record SKXY01000132.1, read on the forward strand.
GATGGAGGCGGCAGTGCGTGGTGGTTTCACGATCTGTGAATTCACGCTGACCATTCCCGATGTCTATGACATCATCCGCGATTTCTCCAGCCGCCATCCCGACGTGATTGTCGGGGCGGGCACGGTTCTGGAAGTCGGGGAGGCGCAGCGTGCGGTCGAGGCCGGGGCCCGGTTCCTGGTCTCGCCGGTGGTCGATGAGGCCGTCATTGCTGCTGCCAATGAACTGGGCGTGGCGGCCATGCCGGGCACGCACACGCCTACCGAGATGCTGAAAGCGCATCGAGCCGGTGCCGGCCTGCAGAAGCTGTTTCCCGCGCCGGGTATCGGGCCGGACTTCGTCAAGGCCTGCCTGGGCCCGATGCCGTTTCTCAATATCGTGCCCACTCACGGCGTGACACGCGAGAATGCCAGCAAGTGGCTGGCCGCCGGCGCCCATGCCATCGGTTACGTCGCCCCGTTGTTCGACCCGGAACTGGTCAAGGCGAAGCGTTTCGACGAACTCGAGCAGCGCGCCAGGGCGTTGTTAGGGAGCCTCTGAGGCCGGTCGCTGGGTCGTTTCGTCTTTTCGTCGTTTCGAAACGACCAAGCGACAAAACGACATCAATGCCCTTCGGCCTGGTCTGCTTCCGCCTTGGAGTCGTGCCGGGTGCCGGCCGGGTGTTCCGGCGGGGCATAGATGGTGTAGAGCCGCAAAGGACGCTCGCCGGTGTTGATGAAGTTGTGCTCCACCCCGGCATGCACGAATACGAGGTCGTTGGTCCCAACTTCGTGCACCTGACCTTCCAGTACGGCCTGGCCGTTGCCTTCGACGAACACCAGGATCTGGTCGTGATCATCGTGGACTTCCGCACCGATTTCCTCACCCGGCTGGATGGTCATCAGCACCAACTGACTCAGCTTGCCGGTAATGACCTCGTCGCGGAATGCGTCGTTGTTGAGCGCCTGCTTGACGATGGGTACGATGGCCTTGTCGATCTTGCTCATGACTCGGATCTCCTGTTCGATCGATTTTTCCAAGTATCAACTGTATCGCAGCGGTATCGCTGCGACTTCAATGCTGTGCCAGTTCGCCGCGGAACACGGCGAGCAGCGTGCGAACGGCAACCAGCACGATCACCAGGCTGGCGATCGCCGCGAGCGCGATGTGGATCAGCCCGGGCGCGAGCCCGCAAAGCTCGACGAAACGGAAGCTCGCCACCGTGAAGGCCGCTAGCGGAAAGGTATAGGCCCACCAGGACGGGAAGAAGGGCAGACGGGCAAACCGCGCAACCTGTGGAAGCAGCACCAGGAAGGTGAGCAGGGCGATGAAGTAGAAGAAATAGCCCAAGCCGTTGAGTTCGCCGCTGATGTTGATCCAGGCCAGAAAGGCGACCGAGGGAGGTGCCAGCATGACAACGAGGGTGGGCTGCATGGCCGGCTCCAGCGGTGGCTTGGTCACAAGTCGGTAGAACACCATGGTGCCGAGAATGATCCAGAAAAACAGCCCGATGCTCATGAAGAACCAGGCTACAAGTTCGTGCCCGGCCGGCATGGCGGCCAGCGGCACCAGCACATTACCCACCGCCGGAATGAACCATGCCGGGTTGATGCTGGACGTGGGTCGCTCGGCCTCGAACCAGACATTGACGATGATGACGGTGAGGACCAGCTGCAGCGCGGCACCGGCCTGCCACAACCAGCTGGCCCAGGGACCGATCCACGGTTCGGAGAGTATGCCGAGCAGAATCAGGTTGATCGAGACGGCAGGAAGAAAATTGATGCGAACCGGGTGCTTGAGTTCGTTCATGACCCGTGCCGGATATCGCACCCACTTGCAAGCGTAGAGTGCGAGAAGCACGACAAAGACCACGGCGGCGAGTGCGGTCGCTCCGCCGGAGACAAGGGCCGGGAGCGACCAGGCTTCTTCCACGGCGTGCCAGACCAGGCCCAGTCCGCTGATCCCCATCACGGCGGCAAACAGCGGCAGGGGCAGGTGTGCACAAATCGGTTCACGTTCGGTTGATGTCACGGTTACTCGCATTCATTACTCGAACCACCTCCAGTATAAGCCATGCCTAATGTGTCTTTTCGCCCGTTTTGTGGAATCTTCGCAAAACCGGGCTTGACACGACGGCGCCGTTTTCCCATAATGCCCCGCTTCACAACGCGCCCGTAGCTCAGCTGGATAGAGTACCTGGCTACGAACCAGGCGGTCGGAGGTTCGAATCCTTCCGGGCGCGCCATATTCATGAAAAAAGCCCCGCCCTGTGCGGGGCTTTTTTCATGAATAACGTGTGCCCGGAGTGCCAATTCGGTTCTCCCGGGTTCGAATTGTGCGCGCAACGCACAATCGCTGGAGCGAAGCGACAGCCCGAATGGCAAGCCCGCGAAGCGGGCGCAGCAATCCTTCCGGGCGTGGAGCGGGAAGGCGGGTAATGGAGGGCACCGGACACCAATCACCCCCATCGATTCCGGAGACGGCCTGGACGCCTCGGGCGTTCTGGTGCCACCGAAAATCCTTCTTCGCTACTTTTCGATCGGCGGTTTTGATCCAACGTGGTCGATTCGGCCGGCACGGCATGCGCGGTGGTTCTATCCGGGCCATGATTGGCGCCCGGCGCCCACCATCACCCGCCTTGAGGGGTGGGTGTTTTTTCGGTCGCGGCGATCGACCGTCGTCCTGATGCGCTTCGACATTTGGCCTCAGCACATCCTACGCGTGCCGGTGGTTCGTAGGATTTGCTGAGCGTGAGCGAAACGCATCAGCCGGCGTCGGGTTTTGCCTCCGCCCTGTGGGGGTAGGTGGTGTTTCTTGGGGGGTGGCTCAAGGCGATAGAATGGCCACTGGTACCTCCGACGAAGTTCATATGCCCATGAGGCGAATTTTCTTGCTGTTGCTGTTTCTTGCCGCCCCCCTGGCTGCCGAGTTGCAGCCTCTGCTTCTGCCTGCCGGATCGGGCAGCCTGGCACCCGGCCTGGCGAGCACGAACGACGGGCAGGCGGTGCTCACCTGGCTGGAGCCCGACGGTGATAGTCATGCTTTCCGGTTTGCCGTGTTCGATGGTGAGTCTTTCGGCGAGGCGCGCACCATTGCCCGGGGCAATGACTGGTTCGTCAACTGGGCCGATACGCCGGGACTGTTCGTGCTGCCCAACGGCGATTGGCTGGCGCACTGGCTGGTCAAGTCCGGCCCGGCCACCTTTGCCTACGATGTGGTGATGGCACAAAGCGCAGATGAGGGCGAGAACTGGAGTGAGCCTGCCGTGCCGCATCGAGACGGCACGCAGACCGAGCACGGTTTTGTCAGCTACTTTGCCTGGGACGACACGACCGCCGGAATGGTGTGGCTGGATGGTCGCGAGACAGCGAATGCGGATTCAGCGCATGACGGTCATCACGGGCATGCCGGCGACATGACACTGCGCGCGGCACGTATCGGGCCTGGCACCGAGGTCTCCGACAAACAGTTGCTTGACGCTCGCGTGTGCGATTGCTGTCAGACGGCCTCGGTGATGACGGGCGAGGGGCCGTTCGTGATATACCGCGGGCGCAGCGATGACGAGATTCGCGATATCTGGAAGGTGCGCCACGACGGCGCGAAGTGGTCGCAGCCGGCGTTGCTTTATTCGGACGGCTGGCAGATCGGAGGCTGTCCGGTAAACGGCCCGGACCTGATTGCCGACGGTGATGATGTGGTCGCGGCCTGGTTCACCATGCCGGACAACGAGCCGCGTGTCCGGGTAGCGATTTCACGTAATGCCGGTCGTGATTTTGCCGAGCCGCTGGAACTCGGGCTGGGTTCAGGCCTGGGCCGCGTGGCGCTGGAGTGGTCGGGGGAGCGATTTGTCGTGGCCTGGATGGACGAGGTCGAGGGTGGTGGTGCGCTCATGCTGACGGCGTTCGACTTGGACGGGGAACGGCAATTCAATCGCGAGCTGGTCACCATGGATGCCGGGCGCATCAGTGGTTTTCCGGTGCTGGCGGACCTGGGCGAAGGTGGGCTGCTGCTCGCCTGGACCGAGCCGGGGTCGGACGGCCGCCCGCGGGTTCGAGCAGCACGTCTGGATGCCTCCGGCTGAGTTGCGCTGGACTTTGTGCCTGTCGGGCGAGGAAATCTTCCCAGGATTTGCCGTTGCTCTATTGACCTGTGGCAGCTTCATCCGTAATATTGATCGGCTTGGAATCGGGGCGTAGCGCAGCCTGGTAGCGCAACTGCTTTGGGAGCAGTAGGTCGCAGGTTCAAATCCTGCCGCCCCGACCAGTCGATTCGCGGCGCGATTCGGCACCGACACTCGGCGCCCGTAGCTCAACCGGATAGAGCATCGGCCTTCTAAGCCGGCGGTTGCAGGTTCGAGTCCTGCCGGGCGCGCCATAACCCGTTCACTCGGGTTACAATACGCGATTGCGGCACTGGGTGCCGTAGGACAATTTGATTTCGATGGTGGGCGTAGCTCAGTTGGTAGAGCACTGGATTGTGGCTCCAGAGGTCGCGGGTTCAACCCCCGTCGCTCACCCCAGATTCCGCCGCGGCCGGTCACGTGCCGGCCGCGGCAGCGAGTTTTAGCAGGAGCAGATTGACGCGGGCCGTTAGCTCAATTGGTAGAGCAGCTGACTCTTAATCAGTAGGTTCGGGGTTCGAGTCCCTGACGGCCCACCACTTCCAGCGTCGAGCCCTTCCGAGCGGTTCGGCCTCGTCCACACAACACAACACACAGACACTCGAGCATGCAGGTATCCGTTGAAAAAACCGGCGATCTGGAACGGCGCATGACCGTCCAGGTACCGGCTGAAAACATCGACAGCAAGGTTTCCGGTCGCCTCGACGAACTCCGGCGCCAGGTGCGCCTCAAGGGGTTCCGGCCCGGACGCGTCCCGATGAACATCATTCGCCAGCGCTACGGTGACCAGGTGCGCGAGGAAGTGCTGCAGCAGGTCATGCAGTCCAGCCTTCAGGAAGCCATCGGGGAACAGAAGCTGCGCGTGGCCGGGGTTTCCAGTCTGCAGCCGACGCCTCCGGGCGATGGTGGCGATTTCGAGTTCACCGCCGAACTTGAGGTGTTTCCCGAGATTCCGGAGCTCGATGTCTCCGATATGGAGATCGAGCGCCCCGAGGCCGAGATCACCGATGCCGATGTCGACGACATGATCGAGACCCTGCGTGAGCAGCGCCGCACCTTCTCCGAGGTCGAGCGCGCCGCCGCGGACGGTGACCGGGTGCGGCTGGGCTATGTGGCCGAGCTCGACGGTGAGCGACTGCCGGAACAGGGTGAGCATGAAATCGCCCCGGTGCTGGGTGAGCTCACGGCTTTCGAGTCGCTGGAGGATGCCGTGCGCGGCATGAGTGCCGGCGAGGAAAAGGAAGTCGAACTCACGTTCCCGGCCAACTACCGCCACGGGGGGCTGGCCGGCAAGACGGCCCAGGTCAAGCTGTCCGTCAAGGCGGTCGATGCCGCCGAATTACCCGAAGTCGATGAGACTTTCGCCGAGGCCTTCGGTGTCGAAGGCGGCATCGATGAACTGCGTGACGGGGTGCGCAAGAATCTCGAGCGCGAATTGCGTCAGGCAGTGAATAATCGCCTGCGCAAGGCGGTCACCGACGGATTGGGTGAGCGTTTCGCCGAAATGCCGGTGCCGGCCAGCAGCGTTGATCAGGAAGTTCGTGAGCTGCAGTCGCAGTTGCAGCAGCAGACCGGTCAGCAGCCGCCGCCCGCCGAAAACTTGCGCGGCAGCGCCGAGCAACGTGTGCGCCTGGGTATGCTGCTCGGGGAGTTGGCTCGCCAGAACGATATTTCCATCGATCCGGCCCGGGTGCAGGCGCGCATCGAGGAAATCGCGGAAACCTATGACCAGCCCTCGGAAGTGATTGAACTCTACCGTTCGGAACCGCGTCTGATGGATCAGGTCGAAAACATGGTGCTCGAGGATCAGGTTATCGACTGGGTGCTCGACAACGCCAAGGTCGAGAACAAGGCAATGAGCTTCAAGGAGCTGATGGGGCGCTGATGAACGAACAAGCTCTCAACCTGGTCCCGATGGTCGTCGAGCAGTCCGCTCGCGGCGAACGGGCCTACGATATCTATTCTCGCCTGCTCAAGGAGCGGGTGATTTTCATCGTCGGCCCGATCGAGGACTATTCGGCGAATCTCATCGTCGCCCAGTTGCTTTACCTCGAGTCCGACAATCCTGAAAAGGATATCAATATCTACATCAATTCTCCGGGCGGCTCCGTGACCGCTGGCATGGCGATTTACGACACCATGCAGTTCGTCAAGCCGGATGTGGCCACCATGTGCGTCGGTCAGGCCGCAAGCATGGGCGCGTTGCTGCTGTCGGCCGGAGCCAGGGGCAAGCGCTACGCGCTGCCGCATTCGCGCGTGATGATCCATCAGCCGCTGGGCGGGTTCCAGGGGCAGGCATCGGATATTGATATCCACGCCCGTGAAATCCTGAAGATGAAGGACACCCTCAACCGGATCCTGCAGAAGCACACCGGCCAGGATCTGGAGACGATCGAGGCCGATACCGACCGTGACAAGTTCATGTCGTCGGATGACGCCCGCGAATACGGGCTCGTCGACGAAGTGCTCAGTCAGCGTCAGTCACAATAGCTTGTTCTGATTTGGGTTAAACTGAAACTCGGGTAGCAAGCGTCGAGAGTAAACCAGACAGCACATGAGCGATTCGAACAGCGACGGCAAGATTCTCTACTGCTCGTTCTGCGGCAAGAGCCAGCACGAGGTCCGCAAGCTGATTGCCGGGCCCAGTGTCTATATCTGCGACGAGTGCGTTGAGCTGTGCAATGACATCATCCGCGAGGAGCTGGAAGGTTCCGGTGTGTCGGAGCGAGAGAATTTGCCGACCCCGCGCGAAATTCATGATTTTCTCGACAAGTACGTCATCGGCCAGCAAGACGCCAAGAAAGTGTTGTCGGTGGCCGTTTACAACCACTACAAGCGACTCGAGTCGACTCGTCACCGTGACGATGTCGAACTGGCCAAGTCCAATATCCTGTTGATCGGTCCGACTGGCTCGGGCAAGACCCTGCTGGCCGAGACGCTGGCCCGAATGCTCAACGTGCCGTTCACGATTGCCGATGCCACCACGTTGACCGAGGCCGGCTACGTGGGCGAAGACGTCGAGAACATCATCCAGAAATTGTTGCAGAAATGCGACTACGATGTGGAAAAGGCGCAGAGCGGCATCGTCTACATCGACGAGATCGACAAGATCTCGCGCAAGGCCGAGAACCCATCGATTACCCGTGATGTCTCAGGTGAAGGCGTTCAGCAGGCACTACTCAAGCTTATCGAGAGCACCATGGCCTCGGTGCCGCCGCAGGGCGGTCGCAAGCATCCGCAGCAGGAGTTCCTGCAGGTGGATACCCGCAATATCCTGTTCATCGTCGGCGGTGCATTCGCCGGCCTCGACAAGGTCATCCAGGCCCGCTCGCAGTCGGCCGGTATCGGTTTCAAGGCCGAGGTGCGCAGCGCCGACTCCGATGATCTGTCCAAAGTCCTGGCCGGGGTGGAGCCGGAGGACCTGATCCGTTACGGTCTGATTCCCGAATTTGTCGGCCGATTGCCGGTTGTTGCCACGCTGGCCGAGCTTGATGAGGACGCACTGGTGCGCATCCTGACCGAGCCGAAGAACGCCGTGGTCAAGCAGTTTCACAAGCTCTTCGAGATGGACCATTGCGAGCTGGAGGTGCGCGAGGACGCGCTGCACGCCATTGCGCAAAAGGCGATGGCGCGCAAGACCGGCGCGCGTGGTTTGCGTACCATCATCGAGAACGTCCTGCTCGACTGCATGTACGAGTTGCCGTCGACGGAGAACGTCTCCAAGGTCGTGATCGACGAGGCGGTCATCAACGGTGAAGCTGCTCCCTACATGATCTACGAAGGAAAGCAGCGAGCCGGGGCCGAATCCTGATTCACCGCCACCCGGCATCGGTTTCGCAGTTCCTGGTTTCCATTGGCCCGCCGCGCTTGAATAGCGCGGCGCGGGCGCCAATATCCCTTTTCACCTGATTCAACAATGAGCGTGTGCCGCGAGGCATTCGCCGAGGTCCCTGTAAAACCCATGGCAAGCTACGAAGCTGAAAATGCACCACGCCAGCCCACGCCGGTTCTCAGCCTGCGTGATGTGGTTGTCTATCCGCACATGGTCATCCCGCTGTTCGTCGGGCGTGACAAGTCGGTGCGCGCGCTCGAAGAGTGCATGAATGTCGACAAGCGGATCCTGCTCGTTACCCAAAAGAATCCCGAAGTCGAGTCGCCGGACAAGGACGACCTGTTCGATTTCGGCACGATAGCAACCATCCTGCAAATGCTGCGCCTGCCAGACGGCACCACCAAAGTGCTGGTCGAGGGCGTCGAGCGCGTGCATATCTCGCAGCTTGAAGACGGTGAGGACTTCCTCTCGGCGCGCTGGGAGTATCTGCAGGCGCCCGAAGACGAGGATCCGCGCACGCTGGAAGTGACCACGCGAAGCCTGATGGAGCAGTTCGAGCACTACGTCAAGCTCAGCCGGAAGGTTCCGCCGGAGTTGCTGACCACACTGTCGGGAATCGAGGATCCGAGCCGTCTGGCCGACACCATAGCGGCGCACCTGGGCGTACGGCTCGAGGACAAGCAGCATGTGCTCGAGATCGCGTCGGTGCGTAAACGCATGGAGCACTTGATGGGCCTGATCGAAGGCGAGATCGACGTGCTCAAGCTGGAAAAGCGCATCCGGGGCCGCGTCAAGACGCAGATGGAAAAGAGCCAGCGCGAGTATTACCTCAACGAGCAGATGAAGGCCATCCAGAAGGAGCTGGGTGATCTCGATGAGTCCGGTAATGATCTCGGCGATCTTGAGGCGAGGATCGAGAAGTCCGGCATGCCCAAGGAGGCGCTTGAGAAGGCTCGTAACGAGTTCAACAAGCTCAAGATGATGTCACCGATGTCGGCCGAAGCCACGGTAGTTCGGAATTACCTCGACTGGATGCTGATGTTGCCGTGGAAGAAGCGCAGCAAGATCAGCCATGACATCAAGGGTGCCGAGGAGATACTGGAAGCTGATCACCATGGCCTCGAGCGCGTCAAGGAGCGTATCCTCGAGTACCTGGCCGTGCAGAAGCGCGTCAAGCAACTCAAGGGGCCGATCCTTTGCCTGGTCGGGCCGCCCGGCGTGGGCAAGACTTCGCTGGGGCGGTCGATTGCCCGCGCGACTGGCCGCAAATTCATCCGCATGAGCCTGGGCGGTGTGCGCGACGAGGCCGAGATTCGCGGCCATCGCCGAACCTACATCGGCTCCATGCCTGGCCGTGTGCTGCAAAGCCTCGGCAAGGTTGGCACGCGCAACCCGCTGTTCATGCTCGATGAGCTCGACAAGATGTCGATGGACTTCCGGGGCGATCCGTCCTCGGCCTTGCTCGAAGTGCTCGATCCGGAACAGAACAACACGTTCAGTGACCACTACCTTGAAGTCGACTTCGACCTCTCGGAGGTCATGTTCGTGGCCACCGCCAACTCGTTGAATATCCCGGCGCCACTGCTTGATCGTATGGAGATCATCCGTATTCCGGGCTACACCGAGGACGAAAAGCTCAATATCGCCATGCGCTACCTGCTGCCCAAGCAGCTCGAGCAGCATGGGCTGAAGGAAGGCGAGCTTACTGTCAGTGAAGGGGCCATTGTCGATATCATCCGGCATTACACCCGCGAGGCTGGTGTGCGGAGCCTGGAGCGAGAAATCGCCAAGGTCTGCCGCAAGGTGGTCAAGGAGCTGAGCCTCGATTCGAAGTTGAAGCGACGCCAGGTAACGGTCAAGAACCTGGACAAGTACCTGGGCGTGCGACGTCATCGTTACGGTCGTGCCGAGGAACAGAACGAGATCGGGCAGGTGACCGGCCTGGCATGGACCGAGGTCGGCGGCGAGTTGCTGCAGATCGAAGCCACGGCGGTGCCGGGCAAGGGCAAGTTGACGCATACCGGCCAGCTCGGCAGCGTGATGCAGGAGTCGGTTCAGGCCGCGTTGTCAGTGGTCCGCTCACGTGCCAAGGCGCTGAAGATTGCCGAGGACTTCTACCAGAATTGCGACATCCACATCCACGTTCCCGAAGGCGCCACGCCAAAGGACGGTCCCAGCGCGGGGGTTGCCATGGTGACCGCGCTGGTCTCGGTGCTTACCAACGTGCCGGTGCGTGCCGATGTGGCGATGACAGGCGAGATCACCCTGCGTGGCAAGGTCCTGCCGATCGGTGGTCTCAAGGAAAAGCTGCTCGCTGCACTGCGTGGAGGCATCAGCCTGGTGTTGATTCCCGAAGAGAATGAAAAGGATCTGGCCGAGATTCCGGAACGCATCAAGAAGGATCTGGAGATCCGGCCGGTCAAGTGGATCGATGAAGTGCTGGAAGTTGCGCTGGTCGGTTTGCCGCGAGGTGAAGATGCGGCCGAGTCAGAAGGTGCGGCTGGCTCATCGAAGGAGTCAACCGAAGCGGGGGTCAGGGCGCACTGATGCCCTGATATAGGGGGGGTGGTGATGTTCATTGCCGGATTCTACCCACGAAAGCCGCATTTTTCTCATTTCTGCGGTTGATGGTTGGGCCGGGGTGATATAACATCATCGGCCATAAGACGGTCGGTTGCTGGCTGGGGGGTCACCAAGATTCAGCGCCGCGGGGACTGGCCACCACAATCCACAACAGATATAATGTCTGGAGCGAGACGAACATGAATAAATCTGAACTTGTCGAAAGCATTTCCTCCGAATCCGGCCTGTCGAAAGCAGATTCTCAACGTGCTCTCGACGCCACGATCGATTCGATCAGCAAGGCGTTGAAGAAGGGCGATACGGTTTCGCTGGTTGGCTTCGGAACCTTTTCGGTGAAAAAGCGCGCCGCGCGCACGGGTCGCAACCCGGCCACCGGGGAGACGATCAAGATCAAGGCATCCAAGACTCCGTCATTCAAGGCTGGTAAAGGCTTCAAGGATGCGATAAAATAA
>SKXY01000082.1 GCA_007128175.1 Wenzhouxiangella sp.
ATATCCCGCCTGGAATTGATGGAGGAACTGGGCTGCAGCCAGGCCACCCTGTATCGTCTGGTCGGTGAACTCCGCGATCATCTGGGTGCTCCCCTGGAACAGGATCCAGACGGTCGCGGTTATTACTACGACCGCAGCCTGGCCGGCAGTTTCGAACTGCCGGGATTGTGGATCAGCCCCGATGAGCTGCAGGCCCTGCTGACTGCGCGCCACATCCTCGGCAATGTCCAGCCTGGCTTGCTTGAAGACGAGCTTGACGGCGTCCAGCACCGAATCAATCAGTTGCTGGACCAGCAGGGACTGGACTTTTCGGCCCAGCCCGAGCGCATCAATATCCGGCGCGATGCCGGTCGTCCGGTGCCGGCCGACCTGTTCGAAGACGTGATGCAGGCACTGTTTCGCCGTCAGCGCCTGAACATCAACTATCACGGGCGGCGCCGGGATGATGTCAGCGAGCGCGAGATTTCGCCGCAACGGCTGACTTCATACCGCGATCGCTGGTACCTAGATGCCTGGTGCCATCGCGCCGAGGGGCTGCGCAGCTTTGCGCTGGAACGGATCCGCGACATGGCCCGGGTCGACGATGAAGCCATCGAAGTCAGCAAAGAACGGTTGAGCAGGGAACTCGACCAGGCCTTCGGAATTTTCTCGGGTCCGGTCGAACACCGCGCCCGCCTACGCTTCAGCGCCGAGGCGGCCCGCTGGGTAGCCGACGAAATCTGGCACCCGCAACAGCAGGGCCAGTGGCTGGATGACGGCGGCTACATACTCGAAGTGCCTTTCGGCCGATCGCGGGAGCTGGAGATGGAAATCCTGCGTTACGGACAGGAAGTCGAGGTACTGGAGCCAGAATCGCTGCGCCGGACGATACGCGAGCAGTTGGGAAAGGCGCTGGGGCACTACGACAACTGACATTCTGACATCACACAATCGTCATCGAACTGTCATATGACACTGTTGCAATAGCGACAGTCAACAACCCGCAAGGGATTTTGCCATGACGAGTCAGACCATCCTGGTGGTCGAAGACGACGAAGCCATCCGTGACATGGTGGTGTTCAATCTCGATCGCGCCGGATTCCGCACACTTGCCGCCGCCAACTGCCAGGAAGCCCGAGTCAGCATTGCCGACGAACGCCCCGACCTGATTCTGCTCGACTGGATGCTGCCCGACATGAGCGGCGTCGAGCTGGCCCGCAGCCTGCGACGTGATGAACTGACCCGTGAGCTGCCCATCGTGATGCTGACCGCGCGCGCCATGGAAGACGACAAGGTACGCGGCCTCGATAGCGGGGTCGATGACTATGTCACCAAGCCGTTCGGTGCGAGAGAGCTGATTGCTCGAGTCAATGCCTTGCTGCGGCGCACACAGCCGGGGGGCATGGACGACGAAATTGAGGCCGACGGCTTGGTGATCAATGTGGCCAGCCACCGGGTGCTGGCCGACGGCAAGCCGGTTGACCTGGGGCCCACCGAGTACCGTATGCTCAAGTTTTTCATGACCCACCAGGACCGCGTATACTCGCGGGCCCAGTTGCTCGATCATGTCTGGGGGAGTGGCGTCTACGTGGAGGAGCGTACGGTGGATGTGCATATTTTGAGACTCAGAAAGGCGCTGGAAAAACACGGTTTTGATCGCTACGTTCAAACCGTTCGCGGCGCTGGCTATCGTTTTTCGGTGACCGCCGACGACTGATGTCTCGCAACTGGGGCGGTGAATTTCTGCTGCTGGCGGCATTGCTGATTGGCAGCTTGCTGCTGGGGCTCTTGTTCGGTCATCTGGCCTGGTTCCTTGTGCTGGCGCTGGTCATTTTCCTGGCGCGCTGGTTCTGGCAACTTTATCGACTGGACGAGTGGCTGGACAGTCGCCGACGCCACCCGCCCGAGGCCTGGGGCATCTGGGGCCATGTCTTTGACGAGTACTATCGTCTGCGCCGCCGCCAGTACAAAAGCAAAAAGCGCCTGGCCCGCGTCATCCGCGAGTTCCGGGAATCCACCGCTGCCATGCCCGACGGCACCCTGGTGCTGGACGAGGAGTTTCGCATCCTCTGGTGCAATGAGTCGGCCAGCCGCCTGGTCGGCCTGGTCAGCAAGCGTGATCTGGGACAACCGGTGGTCAACCTGATTCGCAGTCCCAGATTCGTTCACTACCTGGATGCCGGCGAGTTCGAACAGGCCATCGAGATTCGTTCCCCGGTGGATGATGCACGCACCCTGGTGCTCAGGCTGGTGCCCTACGGCAACAGTCAGTACCTGCTCATCATTCGCGACATCACCCGCCTGGTACGCCTGCAAGCCATGCGCCGCGATTTCGTGGCCAATGCCTCGCACGAATTGCGCTCGCCCTTGACCGTGCTGGCCGGATACCTGGACATGCTGGCTTCCGGCAACGAATTGGGTCCGGAGTGGGACAAGCCGGTCGCCGAGATGCAGGCTCAATGCCGGCGAATGACCAACCTGCTCAATGATTTGCTTGAGCTCTCACGGCTGGAGACGGACGAGACGGATGCGTCGTACGATGAAATCGTCGATGTCGAAGGGCTGATTCACAGAATATGCGCCGATGCCCAGGCGGCCGATGAGCGAACCCACGTACTGGAAATCGATGTGGCATGTGGTTGTTCACTGCGGGCTGTCCCCGGAGAGTTGCACAGCGCCATGTCCAACCTCGTCACCAATGCCCTGCGCTACAGCACGGACGGGACGAGTGTCAGAGTATGTTGGCGTGCCGGCGACAATGGCACGGCGGTGTTCGAGGTCATCGACCAGGGCATCGGCATCGAGCGCAAGCATATCCCATTCATTACCCAGCGCTTCTATCGCGTCGACAGCTCACACAGCCGCAAGACCGGCGGCACCGGGCTCGGACTGGCGATTGTCAAGCACGTCCTCAAGCGCCATGGATCCGAGTTGGAGATCGAGTCCGAGCCCGGGAAGGGCAGTACGTTTCGTTGCGTGTTTCCAGCCGAGCGTGTGGTTCGTTGATTTGTTGGCTGGATGGCGGGATGGCACATATGTTGTCGTCCCGGAATCGGCGCGAGCCGATGTCCGGGGCCTCGCACATTTGGATTCTGCACGGCGGCGGACGAGGTTCTAAACACCCCGCATCCTGCGCAGATGTTCCCGTTCCTCCCGCCTTACTAATAAGGTCGTTAATCAGCAGACATTCAGCTTGTCTCTCAGCGTTCGTGGCAAGGCGTCGGCGCGCAGGTGTAGCGGGACTACATCAAGCGCCGAGAACACGCACAACGGCTTCACTCCAGGGCTTTTTGCCGTTCCGGCAAGCCGCCCTTTCGTTCTCGCCTGCGCTGTCCACGGACGCTGAGAGGCAAGCCCTGCGGGCGCATCAGAGCCGGCCTCCGGCAGCGCAGGCCACGGGCCGATTGCGGTTTGCCGAAGGCAAAAAGCACTCGGCACGGGGCCGGCTGCGCGTGTTCCGCTCACTTGACATAGGCCCACTATGCCGGCGCTCGCGCGCCTTGCCGGAGGCCGGCTCTGAAGCGCTGAATGTCTTCTGATTAACGACCTCATTAGTAACACTCCTGTCATATCCGCGTCATTCGCTCGCCATCAACGCTGCCTAATCTTGCGGTCGTTACAGGGCAAACATTCGCCTCGTTTCCTTGGTTCAGCAAATAAACGGCTGATGCGACGGTGCAATCAGCTTCCTTCAAAGCAGATGACTGCGTTCTAGAAGACTGGAGATTACTGTGATTAAGAAAGCCTTGCTTCCCCTGGCCATCCTGGCCGCGCTGCCGGCATCCGCCATGGCTGACGAGGAGGTCACGATTTATGGTCGTGCCAATGTGTCGGTCGACTTTCTCGATGATGGTGCCGACTATTCGAAGGTGAACGTATCGAGCAACTCCTCTCGTCTGGGGTTTCGTGCCCAGCGAGACTTTGACGGTGTTACCGGCATCATGCAGATTGAGCAGGAGATCAACTACAGCGACAGCGGATCGAACTGGGCCAGCCGTGATACGTTCGCCGGGATTCGTGGCGATTTCGGCATGGTGCGCCTGGGCAAGTTCGACACCCCCTTCAAGCGCGCCCGCGGTCCGGCCAATCTGTTCGGCGATCAGCTTGGCGACATGCGTAACCTGACCCGTGCATATGATGGTCGTTTCGATGAACGGATGCCCAACACCGTTCATTACCAGACTCCGTCCACGAACGGATTCCAGTTCAATCTGGCCTACTCGGTGCATGAAGGCAATGATGCGGACGCCGACGGAGATGATAGCGCCTACAGCACCTCGCTGACCTGGAAGGAAGGCAATTTCGACATGGCGCTGGCCTACGAGAACTTTGATTCCAATCGCAGTCGTGGAGGCCGTGATGCCTTTCGCTTCGCGCTCGGCTACACGATGGGCGACGCCACGCTGGTCGGCTTCTACCAGACCATCGACCATGACAACGACGTGTTCGACAGCGATGTGTATGGCTTCGGCGCCAGCTACAAGCTGACCGACAAGACTGCAATCAAGGGTCACTACCTCATTCGCTCGGCCGACATTGATGATGGCGATTCCAACATGTTGGCCGTGGGTGTGGAACACCGCCTCGGTGGCCAGCTGCGGATCTACGCCAACTACGCCATGGTGTCGAACGACGACAACGCCAACCTGAATCCCTGGAGCCAGGCGCGTACCACCGGTACCCCGGGCAGTTTCGGCGATACCGCGTCCGGTCTGTCGCTGGGCCTCAGGTTCGACTTCTGAATGTCCTGATTGCCGGGGCCGTCAACCGGCCCCGGCGTCATTTTGGTGTCATCAAGACCACCTAAACTCAGCTACATCCTGATCACTGCCTGGAAAAAGGCGACATTGGAGACTTGAATCATGAAGAAGATTATTTCAGCCGCAGCCATCAGCGCTGCCCTGGCGACCACCGCAGTCTTTGCCGACGTCGACCCTGATCTGCCAGAATACACGCCGGTTTCCGGCATCTCCGGCAACCTTTCGTCGATCGGCTCCGACACCCTCAACAACCTCATGACGCTGTGGGCCGAGGAGTTCCAGAACTTCTATCCCAACGTCAACATCGAGATCCAGGGCGCCGGCACCTCGACCGCGCCGCCGGCCATGGCAGAGGGTACGGCCAACTTCGGCCCGATGAGCCGCCAACCGCGTGACAGTGAGCAGGCCTCATTCGAAGAGCGTCACGGCTATCCGATGACGGTCGTCGGTGTCGGCATTGATACCATCGCCGTGTTCGTCAACCGCGACAATCCCGTCGAGGGCATGACCATCGAACAGGTCGACGCCGTTTTCTCCTCGACTCGCCGCTGCGGCGGAGGCGAAGACATCACCCGGTGGGGCCAGCTCGGCCTGGAAGGCGCCTGGGCCAACCGCGACATCACTCTGTACTCGCGCAACGCAGTGTCCGGCACCTACGGTTACTTCCGACAGCACGCCATGTGCGACGGCGATTTCAAGAACGCTATTAACGAACAGCCAGGTTCCTCGTCGGTGGTACAGGGCGTGGCCGAATCGATCAACGGCATCGGCTACTCCGGCATCGGTTACTCGACCTCAGGTGTGCGCGCCATCGCCGTGGGCAATCCGCCGGTCGAGCCGTCTGCCGAGACCGCCGCAGATGGATCCTATCCGCTGGCCCGCTTTCTCTATCTGACCGTCAACAAGCACCCGAACCGCGATTTGAACCCGCTGGAGCGAGAGTTCATGCGGATGGTTCTGTCCAAGCAGGGGCAGCAGGTCGTGGTGCGCGATGGCTACATTCCGCTGCCGGCAACGGTCGCCGCCCGCTTCCGCGCGGAACTGGGTATGGACTGAAACAATTTGCCGCAATTCATCAGCGGACTCTCCACAAACACCCCGCCTTGCGCGGGGTGTTTGCTAATGGGAGCTGACCATGCGAACCGCCGGTCTTCCTGGCACCCGGTATCCCCCGGTGCCCCTCCACCCTCTGTCATCTTCCTGACACATTGCATTCATAAACTTCGCGCCTGACAGACCACGAACCTTACCGGATCCTAGAGAGCAGAGACCAAGATGTCGTCTTCAGCCAGCCCATCCACCGCCGCCGCCTCGGCCCGTGATCTGCTTCCCGACTCGACTGCCCGTGCACGTCTGAGGAAGGTGCGGCATGCCAAGGACCTGTTTACCCGCTTCCTGGTTTCCGGTGCCGGCTACGGTGTCGTGATCTCGCTGGCCCTGATCTTTGTCTTTCTCTTCTCCGAAGTGGCGTCTTTGATGCGCAATGCCAGCATCGACACGCCGACCAGCTACGAGGTGCCCGGCAGCGACGCGCCCACCCGCTTCATCGCCATGGAGCGCTACCGGGAAGCCGCCGTGCGCTTTGCCGAGGACGGCACGGTCTCTTTCTTTGATCCGACCGACGGCCGCCGACTGATGCAGCGGGTGATTGATTTCCAGGGCGCGGAGGTGGTCAGTTTCGCCACCGGCGAGCCACGCACCGGAATTGCCGCTTACGGGCTGGATGACGGCCGTCTCGCTCTCGTGCGGCACGAGTACGATCTGAGCTATCCCGATGACGTGCGCCTGGTCACTCCGAAACTGACCTTTCCGGTGGACGAGGAAATCATCACCATCGATGAGCAGGGTCAGCCGCTGCAGGCGATTGCCGTGCAACGCGGTGATCGCGGCCTCGGTGTCGTCGCCTACACCGCCGACGGAAGACTGTTGATGACCCGCTTCACCAGCCAGCGGTCGTTCATGACCGGCGAGACTGAATTCACTCACAGCACCTACGAGTTGCCGGCGCCCCCGGCCGCACCCACGCGCATCCTGCTGGATATCACCATGCGCATCGTACTGGTCGGCGATGCGCAGGGTTTCCTGCACTACTATGACATTTCCAGTCCCGGTCAGGCCGTGCTGCGTGACAGCCGCCGGGTGATCGAAGGTGATTTCGCCAGCGTCTCGGCGATGGAGTATCTGCTCGGTACGGTGTCGATCATCGTCGGCGGCTCCGACGGCAGCGTTGCCCAGTACTTCCTGGTGCGCGACGACGACAATATTCACCGCATCACCCGCATCCGCGAGTTCGATCAGCATCCCGGTGCGATTACCACGATTTTCCCGGAATATTCCCGCAAGGGCTTCGTGGTCGGCGATGCGGCCGGTCATGTCGGTGTGCACTATGGCACCTCGGCGAGCACCCTGATGATGAAGCAGGTATCGGACAACCCGATCGAGAACATCACGGTTGCACCCCGGAATAACGCTCTGATGTGGACCGACGGGACGCGCCAGATTCACTACGCCGAGATGTGGAACCGGCATCCCGAGTCGTCGTTCAAGGCCCTGTGGAACAAGGTCTGGTACGAGGGTCGTTCCACCCCCGGTTACGTCTGGCAGTCGTCATCGGCCACCGACGAGTTCGAGCCCAAGTTTTCGCTTGTGCCCCTGTCGGTGGGCACGCTCAAGGCGGCGTTTTACGCCATGCTGTTCGCCATGCCGCTGGCGATCTTCGGTGCCATCTACACCGCTTATTTCATGAGCCCGAAGATGCGCGGTTTCGTCAAGCCGACCATCGAGGTCATGGAAGCCCTGCCGACCGTGATTCTCGGTTTCCTCGCCGGGCTGTGGATGGCCCCGTTCGTCGAGAACCACCTGCCGGCGGTGTTTTCCATCCTGGTGCTGATGCCGCTGTTCATGCTCCTCACGGCCTGGCTGTGGGCGCAGGCACCGAAAGGATTGAAGTTGATGGTGCCGCCGGGCTGGGAAGCGGCCATCCTGATCCCCGTGGTGCTGTTCACCGGCTGGCTGTGCGTGACCATGAGCCCGCTGATCGAAGTCTGGTTTTTCGACGGTTCCATGCGCCAGTGGTTTACCGACGTGGGTATCACCTACGACCAGCGTAATGCCCTGGTGGTGGGCGTCGCCATGGGCTTCGCCGTCATCCCGACCATCTTCTCGATCGCCGAGGATGCCGTGTTCAACGTGCCGAAGCACCTGACCCAGGGTTCGCTGGCGTTGGGTGCGACACCCTGGCAGACGGTGATTGGTGTCGTCCTGCTGACCGCCAGCCCGGGCATCTTCTCGGCGGTAATGATCGGTTTCGGCCGCGCGGTGGGTGAAACCATGATCGTGCTGATGGCCACCGGCAACTCGCCGGTGGTCAACTTCAACATCTTCGAAGGCATGCGCACCCTGTCGGCCAACATCGCCGTGGAAATGCCGGAAGCCGCTGTCGGCGGCACTCACTACCGGTTGCTGTTCCTGGCCGCCCTGGTGCTGTTCGGCTTCACCTTCATTCTCAATACCATTGCCGAAGTCGTACGCCAGCGACTGCGCGCGAAGTATTCGTCGTTGTGATGGGGGCTGCGAGAAAGATGGAGATTATGGAAATCAACAGGGTTTCAGATATGTTGGGTGTGATGGATAGAGGACGAGAGGGAAGAGGGAGCAGGGAAAAGGCTGCTCTTTTCCCCTCTCCCTTCTCCCTTCTACCCCTCTCACCGCGAGCCGGAGGCGAGCCATGAAAAAGTGGTTCCAAAGCGGCGATCCGTGGATCTGGCTGATTGGTGGTGCGGTCAGCATCAGCGTGGTCATGGTGGTTGGTTTGCTGTTGCTGATCGG
>SKXY01000189.1 GCA_007128175.1 Wenzhouxiangella sp.
ACGCGCATCGGCTTCACTCCAGGGCTTCTTGCCTCCGGCAAGCCGCCCTTGCGTTCTCGCCTGCGCTGCAGATGAACGCTCTCCGGCTCGCCCTTCGGGAGCGCGCCTGAGCCGACATTGCGGCGTTGCGCTTCGCTCCACGCATCCTACGGTTGCCATCTTCGTGTTTTTCCGGATCCCGGAAGCCTGGATCAATAAACCAATACCGCCACCCCAATGGCCGCTATCGTTGCGATGACCGGGATCAGCACGGTGACGACGAAGATGTCGCGATAGGCCTCGCGGTGCTTCAGGCCCATGATGGTGAGCATGGCGATGACCGCGCCCGAGTGCGGCAGGGAATCCAGCCCGCCCGAGGCCAGTGCGGCCACCCGGTGCAGGGCCTGCGGGTCGACGCCCATGGCCAGGTAGGTTTCACCGAAGGTCTGCATGAAGATCTGCAAGCCGCCCGAGGCGGACCCGACGATCCCCGAGACCACGCTGACCGACGCGGCCACCGATACCAGCGGCGGCAAATCCAGCCCGATCACGGCCTGGGCGAAGGTCGCGAAGCCCTCCGTCTGTGTCACCACGCCGCCAAAGCCGATCACCGCGGCAGTGTTTAGCAACGGCATGACGCTGTCGTTGGCGCCCGCACCCAGCGCTTCCATGCTGCGTTCCCTGAGCGAGGCGAAGAACAGCACGCTGAAGATCGATCCCAGCACCAGCGCGAAACTCGGCCAGACGATGGGCTGGGAATTTGCGAAGGTGAACAACTGCCCCAGCATCGGTGTCTCCTCCCCGACCAGGCCCACGGCCACACTCAGCCTTGGCACGAGAATGGTACCCAGCACGATCGCCAGCGGCACCAGCGCCATCTGCCACGACGGCCCGTGCTTCATCTTCGGCGCCAGTTGTTCCATCTCCACATCGCGCTGGTTGGACTCGTAGCCCTCACCGGCCGCGCGCGCCTTGCCCCACTGCCACTCCAGGTAAGCCATGCCGCCGGCAAACATCACCAGCGCACCGACCAGCCCGGGCGAAATACCGGCAAACAGGTCGGTACCTAGCGCCGAGGCGGCAATCACATTGTGGATCGACGGCGTACCCGGAAGCGCGGTCATGGTGAAAGTGCCCGCCCCCAGCGCCACCGCACCGCAGAACAGACGCTTGGGCAGGTTGGCCTCGCGCATCAGGGCAATACCCAGCGGATACATGGTGAAGATCACCACGAACAGCACCACGCCGCCATAGGTGAGAATGCCACAGGCCAGCACGGTCACCAGGATGGTGCGCTTGACACCCAGCCACTCGGTAATGGCGTTGGCCACCGAGGCCGCCGCGCCGCTGGTCGACATCATCTTGCCGAAGATCGCACCGGTGAGAAACAGGATGAAGAACTGTCCGGCAAAGGTGAACGCACCCAGCGGACCGGTCGGGAAATACTCCAGCAGGGTCTCGGCCATGCCGAGCTGGTTGGTCACCGCCACGATCAGGCTGGCAACCAGTGCCGCCACCAGGATATTGACACCCCTCAGCGCCATCAGGATCAATACCGCCAGGCCCATCAGCAGGCCGATGTTTCCGATAATCTGAACACTCCCTTCAGGAATACCTTGTCGTTATTGTCATCGTCACCCGGGCCGTTGCGGGGTCGCCCGGCCGGGCAGGTCCTCAAGTTGTAATGCCTGAAACGGCACCTTCCGCCATCACTCGTCCGAGCAAACGGTAATCGCCAGCAGTCGATCGGCCACCATTTTGTCGAGCCGCTCGTCGAGCCGCCTGAGCAGCGTGGCCGGCTCGGCCCACGGCGTGGGCGATACCATGCACCAGCCGTCGCGGCCACTGCTTTTGACATGGCGCAGCGCCTTCTCGGCCAAGGTCACCGTATCATCCCAGGTCATCGCGCCGGGCTGGTCGAGATAGGGCGGGTAGGAAGAAATGCCGATCGAGCAGGTCAATTCGATCGGTTCACCGGCTCGCGCCTCGAACGGACGGCTGCGAACCATTTCCAGCATCCGGTCGGCCACCGGGCGAAACTCGGCCGGGGCCATCGGGCGGAAAACGACCAGGAACTGCTCGCCGCTCCAGCGCACCACGTAATCGCCCTGACGCACCACACTCCGCAACCGTTCGGCCAGCTGGCGCAATACGGCATCCCCCGCGCCATGACCGAATCGATCGTTGACGCGCCTGAACTGATCGATGTCGACCAGCGCAAACAGCATCGACTGGCTTTCGCCGGTGCCGCGCGCCAGTTCCCGGTGGAAATGGGCCAGGTCCGACGGCAGCTGGCTGTGCAGATAGCGGCGACTCCAGGAATCGGTCAGTGGGTCGGTCATGCTGACGGTTTCCATTCGGCTGCCGTAATCCTGCAGGTGCTCGTTGGCCACCCGCAACGCCTCGGTCCGCTCGGTCACCATGCGCTCAAGTTCGACCTGCTGCGACTGCAACTTGCGCATGCGCAGGTTGGAAAACAGCCACACCGCCAGCACCGCGGCAAACAGTGACAGGGCCTTGAACGCGGTGGTCTCCCAAGGCCGCGGCGGAATGCTCACGGCCACCGCGCCGGCGTGCTCCGACCAGACCCCGGCATTGTTGGTCGCGCGCACTTCCAGGCGCAGGTCGCCGGCCGGCAGGTTGGTGTAGTTCACCTGGCGCTGCATGGGCGAATCCAGGCGCTGCCACTGCTCGTCGAAACCGATCAGCCGGTATTCGACCTGGACGCTGTCAGGATGCTGGAAACTGAGCACGCTGAATCCGAAGGCCAGGTCACGATGCTCGGCGGCCAGTTCCGGCACCTGGCCGACAGACAATTCGTGCCACTCGCCGCCAAAGCGGATCCGGTCGATATGCACCCGCGGCGATTCCGGATTGCGCACGATGTTTTCAGGTGCCAGCTTGAGCACACCGGCGCGCGTCGGCAGCCACAACTCGCCGTTGGTCATGAGGCCCTTGGCATTGCCCGCCCCGTTGCAGCAAAACCCCTTCTGCGCCCCGGGCACATCACCGCGTTCGTTGAGCACCATGCGGCCCTCCACGGCATCGATACGGCCGTCAATGTAGTCATGTATCGAATCGAGCAGCAGTTCGTGGATGCCGCGGATGCCAGCCACCCAGAGGCTGCCCCCGTATTCGAACATCGCGTAGGCATTGTTGGGCGGCAGCCCGTCGGCGGTGCCCAACTCGTGCCACTGGCCATTGATCTCGAACCATATTTGCTCGTCGATGGTGCCGAGTACCAGCCCGCCGTCCGACCGCTGCAGGATGGAAGTGACGTCGCGCCCCTCGGCCGCGCCGGGCACCGGTTCGAACGACTCGCCGGCCAGGCGCAAAAGACCGCGGCGCGTACCGACCAACAACTCGCCCGCCTGCGTTTCGAACAGCAGGCGGATGTCCGTGCCGCCGAGCTCATCGCGCTCGGCCATGCGCTGCATCTCCTGGCCATCCCAGCGCCACACCCCATCAAAGGTTGCCAGCCAATAAGCGTCACGATAAGCGACAATACCGTTGACTTGCGCACCATTGAGCGCAGAAAACCCCTCCGGCCGCTCGACTCGCCGTGCTTCCCGATCCCACAGGAACACGCCCGAACGCGTGCCGACCCAGACCCGGTCGTCTTCCGGCAGCAAGGTGTAGGCATGCGGGTGCGGCTGTTCGCGGCCCTGCGTGACCTGCTCGAAACGCCCGTCGCGCAAGACCGCCAGCCCGTCCATGGTCCCCGTCCACAGGTTGCCGTCATCGTCGAGCGCGACCGACCACACCAGGCTGTTGTGCAGTCCCTCCGGCTTGTCATACAGCAGCACCCAGCCAGTCCACAGCCTGGCCAGTCCGCTCCAGCGACCGCCGAGCCAGAGATTGCCCTCATGATCTTCCGTCGCCGCGAGCACCCCCGGATGGGCATAAGCCGCATCGTCGTCGACCACTTCCACAAGTTCGCCGTCGCGCATGCGAACCAGGGCGCCGGCTGTACCGATCCAGAAATTGTCGTCACTGTCCAGGTACAGCATCTCGATGACCATGTCGTACGGCAGCCCCGGCAACTCGACGCGCCGCCACTCATCGTTCTCCATCACCAGCAGACCGCGGCTGGTCGCCGCCCAGGTACGACCGTCGTGCCGGGCGAATGCCGTCACCTGCGCGGCAGACAGATCCCCCGGCAAGGGGCTCCGGCGCCAATCGTCCCCGTCGGCATGAAAGATCACCCCGCGCCCGCCGGCCAGGGTCGCACCGGCACGGAAAAACACCGACCACAGCGGCTCGTCGGGGAAATCGGGCGGGCGGATCAAAACATCGTCTTCGAGCCGCAAAAGCCCGCTGGCCGTCGCCACCAGCAGTTCGCCTTCGTCAGTCTCGGCGAAACCGAAAACATCAAACTCGCGTCCGAACCCATCATCGACGGCGCGGAAGCGGCCTTCCTCGTAAACGCTCACTCCCCGGTAGCTGCCGATCCACATCCTGTCGGCACTGTCGACGAACAGCGTGCGCAGAAAAATCCCCTGGATCTCGGGCGTGTCGGCCGGCGCGAAGTTGGTGAAGCGAACGCCGTCGAAGCGTGCCAGGCCGGCCTGGGTGGCGGCCCACATGTAACCGTCGCCCCCCTGCACCACCGAATTGACGGTGATCTGCGGCAGCCCTTCCTCGATGCTCCAGCTGTCCTTGACGTAATGATGGAAGGCGCGCTCGGGCGCCAGCGCCACGGCGTCAGCAAACGGCAGCACGGCAAGCGTCAGCCAGACGGCGCACGCGGCCTTCAACGTCATGCGGGCCGACACGGTAATGACTGACCCTCCCTTGGTTGCTGGTCGATTCCCGAACCCGATGGTACCGGGAAGCACATCAACAATACTGCAACTACTCCGGCGGCTGCAATCACCGCGACATCGTCACCCCCTCGCAACGACACATCGATTGCCCCGCGACACCGCGCCGCGCCGCGAAGCCGGCCCGGCCTGTCACTGCCCCGGTTCATCCTTCTCGCGAACCAGCCGAACCAGGCCGGACTCGGCCAGGGCCAGCAAACCTTCGTTGCGGAAGCGCTCCATGAAATCGACCGTATCGGCACCCGGGCAAAGCGCCACGCAGACCCAGCGGTCGCGTCCTTCGCGCTTGGCCCGATAGCCGGCACCATCGGCCAGTTCAATAACCTCTTCCCAGTTGAGCAGGTCAAGCCTTGTCGGCAGCGGCGGGTAAACCGCCAGGCCGATCGAGCAGGTCACGCGCAATTGGCCCTTGTCGGTCTCGAACGGCTCGGCGCGCACCGCCTCCATGATCCTTTCGGCGCAAGCCGTGCCCAGACCGCGCTCGCTGTGCCGCGCCACGACCAGGAACTCCTCCCCGCCCCAGCGCACCACGTAGTCCGAATCCCGAACCTGCTGCTTGAGAATCTCGGCAAAACGCGTGAGCACCTGATCGCCGACGGTATGACCGAGCTGGTCATTGATGCGCTTGAAGTGATCCAGGTCCACCATCAAAAAGGTGATGTCCTCGTTGACCTGCCCTTCGCCCCCGGCACGCGCGCGATCGACTCGCGCCGTTTCATGAGGCATCTGCTCGACCAGGAAGCGACGATTGTGCAGCCGGGTCAGCGGATCAGTCAGGCTCGCCTCCAGCAGCTGACGGTTCATTTCATCGAGCTGGCGGGTTCGATCACGCACCATCTCCTCGAGCACGCGCCCGCGCCGACGCAGATGGCGCACGCTGTAGCGCCAGGCCAGGAACAACAACAGCGCCAGCAAGGCCAGCACCAGCGAGCGGAACCAGAGCGTCTCGTGCATCATGGGCTGCAACTGCAGCGTCAACACGGCCGGCTCCCCGGAAAACACGCCATGCTCGTTGCCCGCCAGCACCTCGAAGCGGTAACTGCCCGGCGGCAGGTTGGTATAGAAGGCAGTACGGCGCTGGCCCGCGTCCGCCCATTCATCGTCGAAACCCACCAGGCGCAGGCGATACTCGACCCCCTCCGGCCAACGATAATCCAGCCCGGCAAAATCGATTTCCAGATCACGCGCCGTCGGCGGCAGGCCAAGACCGGCCTCGCGCGCGAACTCCAGATCAAACACCTGCCCGCCGGCACGAACGCGCTTGAGACGCGGGCGCGGCGCCGGTGGCGGCTCATCCCTGGCCGCGGCGATATCCAGCTTCAATATCCCCTCAAGGCTGGGACACCAGAACTGGCCGGTATCGGGCTGATAATGCCCGGCCTGGCCCAGCCCCCCGTTACACTGGGCTACCACGGGATGATCCAGCGCACCGTAGATATGCGGCTCGAAGCGCTCCCGCTCACCCCGGTCGTACTCGTCGAACTGTTCAAGCGGGATACGCTGAATGCCCTCGTGCGAGGTGGCCCAGATTTCGTCGCCGATACGGGTCATGAACGAGGCCACTGTGGCACTCAGCCCCGCCCCGTCGGGATACAGGCGGACCCGATCACCCGTCACCCGCATCCAGGCGCCCTGCATCATGGCCCAGATCTCACCCTCGATTTCCTGCACGCTGGAAACCGAGGGCATGGCCGTGTCGTCATCGGGCCGCACCGACTCGAAACCATCCATGCCGCCGCGGAACAGGCCGGTATCGGTGGCCACCCAGATCACGCCCGCGCTGTCTTCCATCACGTCGCGAACCCGGGTCTGAGTAATGCCCTGCCGTTCACCAACGCGCCCGATCTCGCCGTCCAGCCACCAGAAAAGCCCCTCGAAGGTCGCCAGCCAGATGCGCCCGTCGGCGTCCTGGATGGCCCCGGACACGTTGCGCTCGGGCAGATCGGCGGGGGTATCGAGTCGCTGCAGGGAGGAGCGATCGAACCACGCCACGCCGCCGCGCGTGTTGACCCATAGCCGATCATCCTCGTCGACGAGCAGCCCCATCACCATGCGATGAGGCAGATCGTCAGGGCCGGCGACCTGCTCGAAACCGCCCTCGACCTCGCGAAACAGCCCGTGATCATTGGTGCCGACCCAAACCGTGCCGTGGGAATCCTCGTAAATCGACCAGATCGCGCTGTCGACCAGCCCGTCGCGAGCGGTAAAACGACGAAACGGCGAGGTCGACAGGCGCACGACGCCGATGGCCTGCGTTCCGATCCAGAAATGCCCCTGTTCGTCCTGCCAGAAACGGTGCAACCATTCGCCGGGGCCGATATGCCGCGTGGTCACCGGCAGCGGCACCTCGTCCTCCAGCCGCTGGCGGTAAAGCCCGGACACCGTGCTGATCCACAAACTCTCCCGGCTATCGACCAGCAGGTCCTGGATTTCCCGGCTGTCCAGGGTTCGCAACCAGCGCAGCGGCTCATTCAAGTCACTGCCCGTCCGGTAAAGCCCGTCGCTGGTACCGAGCAGCCACTCGTCGCGGTAAACGACCAGGCTGGACAGTTCGTGCTCGGCGCGGTCTTCGGGCAGCACGGTCTGCAGCCAGCGTCCATCCTCCTGTCGCCACAACATCCCCCGCCCGCCGGCAAGCAAGCCCCCGGCACCGTCCACGGCCACCGAGAACAGCGCACCGTCGACGTCCTCAACCGCCTCGAGCACGTCACCACGCGTGACGAAAAGCCCACGCTCGGCCGCAACCCACACGCCATCGCCATCCGCGGTGACGGCCAGGTCGCGCGCCGGGCCGGTGGGACCGGCGCCATCGTCGAACAGCCGGAAATCTCCGTCCTCGAAAACGCTCAGGCCGGCTTCATGTGCAATCCACAACCGCTCCTTGCCGTCCTCGGCCAGTGCATTGACGTGGTGATGACCCAGCCCGGGATGTTCGGCCGTGCGGAAGACTTCGAACTCAAGACCGTCGAAACGCGTCAGGCCGTCCTGGGTACCGACCCACATCACCCCGTTGCCGGCCTGCAGCACGGCCTTGCCCGTGATCTGCGGCATGCCGTGGGTCACTTCCCAGCGCTGCTCCATGAGCTGATGAGGCGGCACCTCCGGCGGCAGGGCCCAAGCCGAAAGCCCCGCAAACCACCCGGCAAGCAGAACCAAAACCCATCGATGCCCCGCCCCACCGGAAATCAGGCCCAAATCAATCACCCATAATCAATAATCATTCCACATCACAACGACAGCACCCCCTAACCAGAGCCGATTCAAGGTGCACGGGAAAACAGCCCCCCTGAAACCTGAACCCTGAACCCTGCTTCTAAACCGCCTTCTCCAACTCCGGCACGATCTCAAACAAATCCCCGACCAACCCCAGATCGGCGACTTCGAAAATCGGCGCCTCCGGATCCTTGTTGATGGCGACGATGGTGCCGGCGTCCTTGATGCCGGTCAGGTGCTGGATCGCACCCGAAATCCCAATCGCGAAATACAGGTCCGGGGCGATGATCTTGCCGGTCTGGCCGACCTGCAGCTCGTTGGGCACGTAGCCGGCATCAACCGCGGCCCGCGAGGCGCCGACGGCGGCATTGAGCTTCTTGG
>SKXY01000172.1 GCA_007128175.1 Wenzhouxiangella sp.
CCGACTACCGACCTCCGACTTCCGGCTCCTCAGCGCGACAAGCGGCAGACGATGTCGAAGATCTGGTGGCCCTTGCGCTGGCCGCGTTGTTCGAAGTGGGTGCGGGGGCGCCAGGACGGGCGGTCGACAAAAGGATCGCCCTGCAGGGTGAAGGCCGGCACCTCGGCCAGGGCCTCGAGCATCCATTCGGCATACGGCGCCCAGTCGGTAGCCAGGTGCAGGCAGCCGCCCGGTGCCATGCGCTCGACCAGCAATTCGAGAAACGGCGGCTGGATGAGACGACGCTTGTGGTGGCGCTTCTTCGGCCAGGGATCGGGAAAGTAGATGCGCACCTCGTCGACCGAACCCGGAACGCTCTGCTCGCGCAGCACCTCCACGGCATCGCGCATGGCCACGCGCACGTTCTCCAGGCCATCGGCCTCGACGCTGCGCAACAGACGGCCAACCCCGGGCTCATGCACCTCGATGCCGATGAAGTTCTTTTCCGGCTCGTTGGCCGCCATCCAGGCCAGCGCCTGACCGTTGCCGAAACCGATTTCCACAACCAGCGGCGCCTCCCGCTCGAACGCGGCACGAAGATCATCGCACTCCTCGCCGATGCCATAGCGCGGCAGCAATTCATCGAGTGCGCGCTGCTGCCCGGGCGTCAAACGGCCGGGGCGGCGTACGAAGCTGCGGATGCGACGTAGATTTTCGAACTGGCTCATGAAGGTTCGTTTGGTCGTTTTGAATGCACGGTCAATCCCCACCGCTTGAGGCACAATTTACCTCTGGTTGCGCCCTGCCCAGGCATTAAACGGAAAACGTGAAATGGGGGCACAGCCGTGCCGTCTTTATCGCGGGGGTGGCCAACTGATGGGTCCCTTGCCATTGGCCAACACTCACTCAACGAAACCCGGGTACTCGCCCGCGTTTTACGTTTCACGTTTTCCGTTTCCACCCACCCTGTTGGCTCGCTCGCTCAGCAGGCGCAAACGGACAAGCTAAAAGAAAGTCCCTTCAATCGGCGAGGAGGCCGAGGCGAATCGTTTTTTCGGAATGCGGCCGGCGAGATAGGCCTCGCGTCCGGCCTCGATGGCCAGCTTCATCGCGCGGGCCATGCGCACCGGATCCTGCGCCCCGGCAATGGCGGTGTTCATCAGCACGCCGTCGCAGCCCAGTTCCATGGCGATGGCCGCATCCGATGCCGTACCCACGCCGGCATCGACCAGGATCGGCACACTGGCATTTTCCACGATCTCGAGAATGTTCCAGTGATTCTGGATTCCCAGGCCCGAACCGATGGGAGCGGCCAGCGGCATTACCGCCACACAGCCCATCTCCTCGAAACGCCGCGCCAGGATGGGATCGTCATTGGTATAGACCATCACCTCGAAGCCCTCGTCGATCAGGGTCTCGGCGGCCCGTATGGTCTCGACGATATCCGGGAACAGGGTCCGTTCGTCGCCGAGCACTTCGAGCTTGACCAGGGTGTGGTCATCAAGCAGCTCGCGCGCCAGGCGGCAGGTGCGCACGGCATCCTCTGCATTGAAGCAGCCGGCCGTGTTGGGCAGGATGGTGTACTTGTCCGGTGGCAGCACGTCGAGCAGGTTGGGCTCGCCGGGATCCTGCCCGATATTGCTGCGCCTTATCGCCACGGTGACGATCTCGGCACCGGCCGCCTCGGTCGCCGCGCGCGTCTGCTCGAGATCGGCGTATTTGCCGGTACCGGTCAGCAAGCGCGAGCGATACTCCCGACCGGCGATCACCAGCGGCCGGTCCTGTTTCAATTCGGTCATGGGTATTCAGCCTCCGCCGATGGCCTGAACGATTTCGATGCGGTCCCCGTCAGACAGCGTCTCTTCTCCGTGCCGGCTCTTCGGCACCAACTCGCCGTTGCGCTCGACCGCAACGCGCTTCTCGCCGTATCCGACCTCGTCGAGCAGAGCCTTCACGGTCAGGCCGTCGGCGACTTCGCGGGGTTGTCCGTTGATGTGGATATTCATGGGGGTATTGTAAATCGAGAGATGAATCGGAAAACGTGAATCGGGGGAGGGCCTTCAGTCTTTGATCGAGCCAGACGGGCCAATGGCGAGGCCCCTGCCGTTGGTCACCGCACTGTCATCGAAAACGCGAAGCTTCCCCCCGTTTCACGTTTCCTGTTTTACGTTTCACCAAACAGCCACTCGAAGATCGCCATGCGCATGTACACGCCCATGCGTACCTGCTCCAGGATCAGGGATCGCTTGCCGTCGGCGACCCCGGCGGCAATTTCGACGCCGCGATTGATCGGGCCGGGGTGCATGACCACGCAGTCGGGGGCGGCGGATTCGAGGTGTTCCGGTCGCAACCCCCAGTCGGCATGATAGGCCGCCGAGTCGGGCCAGCCGGAGCGGTCCATGCGCTCGCGCTGGATGCGCAGCATCATGATGACATCGGCTTCATCAACGGCCTCTTGCAGGCTGGCACAGTAAACCACACCGGGTGAAGGAGAGCCAGGGGGCAGAAGACTGGCCGGACCGGCCAGACGAATCTCTTCCACGCCAAGCCGCGGCCAAAGGCGCAAGCCGGAAGCCGCCACGCGCGAGTGGCGCACATCGCCGATGATGGCGAACTTCTTTCCGGCAGGCTCAATGCCGCGTGATTTGAGCGTGGCGGCATCGAGCAGCGCCTGGCTGGGATGGGCGCGGCCCCCTTCGCCGGCATTGACCAGGTGCACACCGGCCGGTAGTGCGGCCGCCAACTTCGAATGAATGCCGACTTCGGCGTGACGCAGCACCAGGCAATCGATACCCATGGCCGCAAGCGTTGCCGCCGTGTCCTCGAGACTTTCTCCCTTGGTGGTGGAAGCCTGCGCCATCTCGATATTGATCGGCTGCATGCCGACCCGGGCGGCGGCCAGCTCGAAGGACACCCGGGTGCGCGTGCTCGGCTCGAAGAACAGGTTGGCCACGCTGGCATGCAGGCGCTTGGGGCCGACACCGGCCGCCAGGGCGCAGGCACGGTTGATAAGGGCTTCGATCTCATCGTCGGCAAGTTGGTCGACATCAAGCAGGTGGCGGGTGGAGTCAGTCATGTTCGGCCATCCAGGATTCAAGGATCAGGGCAGCAGCCACGCTGTCGAGCCTTTGGGCATCGCGCTTGCGGGCCCGCCCGGCTTCGCGCCGGCCGGCAAATGCGCCGGCCGCGGCATGGGATGTCAGTCGTTCGTCGTGCAGATCGACGGTCAGGTCCGGATGCTCGTTTGAAAGCCGCCGGGCGAAATCACGCACAGTGCGCGTCATGTCGCTGTCGGCACCGTCCGCACCCAGGGGTAGTCCGACCACCACCCGCGCCGGCCGCCATTGCCTGAAGACATCGGCCAGCGCTGAAAACAGAGCTTTTTCATCAGAATAGCGGATCGGATCCAGTGGCCCGGCCGAAGCGGTCAGGGCATGACCGACCGCGAGACCGACCTTGCGCTTACCGTAGTCGATGCCGATCAGGGCACCGCCACTGCGATCAGGCATGGCCACCGGCCGGCTGCAAGGTGGCGATATCGATACCGAGGCTGGCCACGGCACACTCCCAACGGTCATCGGTAGGCCGATCGAACACGATCTCTGCGCTCGCCATGACGTTGAGCCAGGCATTCTCGCGCATCTCGTCCTCGAGCTGGCCAGAGCCCCAGCCGGCATAACCCAGTGCCACCAGGAACTTGCTCGGCCCTTCGCCGCGCGCGATAGCCTCGAGGACATCACGCGAGGTGGTCACCAGAATGCCGTCACCGACGGCAACGGTGTTGTCCCATTTGCGATCGGTGGTATGCAGCACGAACCCTCTCTCCGGGTGAACCGGACCACCCGAATAGACCGGCATGGAGCAGATTTCGGGGTCGCTGCACTCGATGTCGAGCTGCTCGAAGACGTCTTCGAGCAGGAACTCGGACACACGGTTGACGGTGATACCCAGAGCACCCTCATCATCGTGCTGGCACAGCAAGGTCACGCCACGGTGGAAGTTCGGGTCTTCCATGCCCGGCATCGCGATCAGGAACTGTTGCTCAAGGTAGCTCACAACACCATTCTATCAGGCGCAACAAAAACCGGCGTCGTGCCGGCATTCATTCGAACATGGTCTACTACCACTGGCTGAAATCGGTGGCTCGCGATGCAGCGCGCGGTGCCCTCTTGACCGCGGCCTGAAAAGTCCAACGACTCAAGCAATGAAGTCCTGTCACGCGGGCGCCTGGCTGCCGACAAGATCAGCACAGCGGCACTTCAGGATGCCAGCCTTCGAACTCGCCTGGGAGCGACTGATGGAACGGTTAGAGCGGTGCTGGCTTCCGGGCCTTTTCCGACCACGGTCAAGAGGACACCACCCGCTGCAGACCGCCGGAGGCGCTTCGAGAGACCTCCGTCTCCGTTTCTAACATTCGAATTTCGATCATTCGAAATTTGTTTCGGATTTTGTGCTTCAAATCTGGAATTTTCCAACTTTGGTGCTTGGAATTTCATCAGGTCATCCATTGCCCAATACGAATGGCTTACGGATCCCCTGTCGGAGACTCCAGATCAGCGACCCGAACCGTGCAGCCGTCCGGCCGAAGAGAACTGCCAGGTCCGGGTGATGGTCAGGACATCGACCTCCTCGCGGATTTCCTCGGGCAACGGCGAAAACGGTGAAGACAACCGCACGATGCGCACGGCGGCCTCGTCAAGCACGTCGTAACCGGATGAACGCAACACGCGAATCTGTTCCACGCTGCCGTCGTGCAGCACATCCACGCTGAGCACCAGGCTGCCCGCCAGGTTGTGCCGCCGGGCCTGCTCGGGGTAATTCATATTACCGACCCGCTCAACCTTGGCGACCCAGGAGCGCATGTAGCCGGCATACAGGTGTTCGCGCGTGTTGGCAGAAATGAACTTGCGGCGCGGGCGTTCGGCAAAATCCCGCGCCTCGGCGAAGCGGTCGGGAGAAACCCGGGCCATGGCCCGCGACGCATCAACCAACTGGGCGGAATCCACCCGCGGGGATTCATCGAATTCGACTTCCTCGACCGGCGCGACAAGTTCATCCGGATGCTCCACGTAAGCCACTTCCGGCTGCGGATCGGGATCGTCGAGTGGCGCACTCTCGAGCTCCTCCTGCTCAACGAACTCCTCGGGCTCGTCGGCACTGAACGGCAGCGGCTCGGCCGGGCGATCGATCTCCGGACTCTCCCCGCCACCGCGCTGGGTCGCCTGGGCCAAAAAATCGGCTTCATCGGGCTCTTCCTCGGTCGCCCAGTCCACCAGAATCACGTCCAGGCTGGTCGGCACGCTGTCGGGGCGTCCGGTCAGGACATCAAAATGTACCAGGCCGATGACCGCGGCATGCAGGCCCAGGGCCAGGGCAATCGCCATCACCAGGGTATCGCTGCCACTGGAGGCCTGGCTGCCGGTTCTCATGGATCGATCACGTCGAAAAGGTCACTGATAATGTTGATCCCGAACTCGCGGTCCAGTTCCCGCACACAGGTCGGGCTGGTGACGTTTATTTCGGTCAGCCGCTCGCCGATGATGTCGAGTCCCGCGAACTCGATACCGTTGTCGACCAGCAGCGGCCCGACCGCTTCGGCGATGGCCCGGTCCGCCGCCCCCAATGGACGCCCCTCGCCACGCCCGCCGCGGGCGAGGTTGCCGCGGAAATCGCGCTCACCGGGGATTCTGGCCAGCAGGTACTCGACCGGGCGACCATGAACCAGCAGTACGCGCTTGTCGCCATCCCGAATCTCCGGCAGGTATTCCTGGGCCAGCGCGAGCCGATGCCCGGCGGTCAGTGTCTCGATGATGACGTTGAGATTGGGATCACCGGCCTCGACCAGGAAGATGCTGTGACCACCCATGCCATCCAGCGGCTTGAGCACAGCCTTGCCGCGCCGCTCGACAAAGGCACGCAGGCGCCCGGCATCACTGGTCACCAGGGTCTCCGGGATCAGTTCGGGGAAGTGGGCGATGGCCAGCTTTTCATTGAAATCCCGCAAGGCGGACGGACGGTTGACCACCCTGGCGCCGGCGCGCTCGGCACACTCGAGCAGGTAGGTGGCATGCAGGTAGGCCGCATCCACCGGCGGGTCGGCACGCATCAGCACCAGGTCGTCGGCACCGAACGTCCGCTCGACCGGATCACCCGTTTCGAACCAGTTGCTGGACTGATCGCGCACTCTGATCGGCCACATCCGGGCCGCCGCCCGGGCCCCGTCCATGAACAAATGATGCTCGTTGAGATACCACACCTGGTAACCGCGCCGCTGTCCCTCGAGCAGCATGGCAAAGGAGGTGTCCTTGACCACCGAAATGGCGGCAATGTCGTCCATGATGACGACCAGGTTCTTGTGCATTGGCTGCTCCCGGCTCGATCAGAACCCGGCACGGCACGCCGTTTTCAGTCCGTCCCGGCCGGTAAAATTCCTTTTATCCCGATAACTTCTGTGGAACAATTCTACTGGATTGGCAAACACGCCAAAGATAGATTAACCTACGCTTATGACCATCAGACCAGCAAAATGCGGCAGGCAAGCATGAGTTCAGACCAGAATAGCGAAAGCGGCAACGAGGGAGAGACCGGTCTCGACGGGTTGAAAATCCTGTTGATCGACGACAGCCGCACCATCCGGCGCTCGGCCGAAACCATGCTCAGCCGGGAGGGATGTGAGGTCATTACCGCGAATGACGGCTTCGAAGCCCTGTCTCTGATTCACAAGCACGAGCCGAACCTGATTTTCGTCGACATCATGATGCCGCGCCTCGACGGCTACCAGACCTGCGCAATCATCAAGAACAATGCGCGCTTCAAGAACGTGCCAGTGGTCATGCTGACCAGCAAGGACGGGTTGTTCGACAAGGCGCGCGGAAGGATTGTCGGTTCCGACCATTACCTGACCAAGCCTTTTACACGCGACGAGCTACTGTCGGCCGTGCGTGAACAGATCAGTCGCATGGAGGCGGCCTGATCAGTGGCCCGGCAAGACAACTCGAGAGGGACAATGCAAGGGGACCAGCAACAATATTCCGAAGCCGAGACTGGCGGCAAGCCGCTGCTTGCCAAGCTATGCGACTACGAAGAACGCAGCCTTGCACATGACGTCGGCGAAGCCGCTCGTCAGCAGCAGATCAGCAACTGGGACGGTGTCGTCTTTCGTCTGGGCGATCATTTCCTGACTTGTCGTATCGACCAGATCGAGGAAATCATCGCCTTTCCGCCCTACACCCAGATACCCGGCGCCAAGGACTGGCTGCTTGGAGTCGCCAATGTGCGCGGCAACCTGGTACCCGTTTCCGACCTCGGCTGGTTCCTGTTCGGCAGCCGCACTCCGGTTACCGCACGGACCCGACTGATCGTCAGCCGCATGCAGGGACGCATGGCAGGCCTGGTCGTCGACGAGGTGTTCGGCCAGCGGCACTTTCACACCGACGACCTCAGTGCCGAATCCAGCTGGGAAGATACCCCGCTGTCCGATCTGGTGACCCATCAGTTCAAGACCAGCGAGCGTGGATGGGGCGTCTTCAACCTGGGCGAGCTTCAGGGCGATCCGGAATTCATGGATGGCGCAAGAAGGGACTGACCACGCCAACATCGCCAATCGGACGATGACCGGCGGAAGCGTCAGACACATGGATGGGAATATACAAATCGCGGCAACCTGCCCTCGCGGCCACACGGCAGGCTCCGCAGAAATCAGATACAACGATGAGGTAACGGCATGAGTAGCGCGGCAACGCAATCGACCAAACAGCGAGTATCCAGCTTCCAGGTGCTGCTGTTCATTCTGCTGGTGCTCCTGCTGGGGGCATTGGCATACAACTTTTTTCTGCTCAACCAGCGCAACCAGCAGGAAACGCAATACCTGGGCCTGACGACCGACATCCAGGTGCGTGCACAGCAGTTGGCCAAGGCAGCCGGTGAAGCCGCAGTCGGCAACTTCGACGCCTTTGATGAGCTGCGCGAGACGCGCGACATCATCAACGACGCGATTCGGCAACTTCGCCAGGGTGACCCCGCGAGCGCCCTGCCGCCCTCTCCGCCGCAGGTGAATGCTCCGCTGTCAACGCTCGAGGAGTTGTGGGCACGCATCAACGAGGATTCCAATCGGATTCTCGACCGTACCGACCTGGTGATCGAACTGGCCGACAGTGCCGGGGACTTCTCCACCAACATCCCGCAACTGCAGGCCCAGTCCGACGAAGTCGTGCGCCGAATGATCGAGACCGGCGCGCCAACCGTTCAGATTTACGTCGCCGGTCGCCAGCTCGCGCTGGCCGACCGCATGCTCAGACGCGTCAACGAAATTCTCGCCGGCGGTACCGGCGCCATCACCGCCGCCGACGCCTTCAGCCGTGACGCCGCCCTGTTCAACCGCGTGCTCGAGGGCCTGATCAACGGCGACGAAGGCCTGAACCTCTCGCCCGTGCGCAACCAGCGCGTGCTCGAAGCGCTGGCCGAGGTGGTCCCACTGTTCGAGGAAATCAGCCTTGACGTTGAGACGATTCTGGCCGCATCGACCGACCTGTTCGAGGTGCGTGAATCAGCCGACGAGATTTTCCTCGACGCCGAGGAGCTGACCGAGCAGGCACGCAGCCTGGCCGGCGAGTACACCACCCTGGGCGACGACGTTCTCTGGCCTTCCCTGCTGGCCGGTCTGACCCTGGCTGCCGGCGCCCTGGTAGTGCTGTTCCTGATCGGTTCGGGCGCTTACTTCAACCAGCGCCGCGCGGCCCGCGAGACGGCACGGGTCAACCAGCGAAACCAGGAGGCCATTCTGCGGCTGCTCGACGAAATGAGCTCGCTGGCCGAAGGTGACCTGACCGTGCAGGCGACCGTGACCGAGGACGTTACCGGCGCCATCGCCGACTCGGTCAACTACGCCGTGGAAGCGTTGCGCGACCTGGTCTCGGACGTCAATACCACCGCCCAGCAGGTGGCTGCCCAGGCCCAGGAAACGCGGGCCACGACCACCCAGCTGGCCGAGGCCAGTGAACACCAGGCCCAGGAAATTCGCTCGGCCACCGAAACCATCAACGAAATGGCCCAGTCCTTCGACGACATGGCCAAGCGCTCCAGCGAGTCGGCCGACGTCGCCCAGAACTCGGTCGAGATCGCCAACCGCGGTGCCGACATGGTGCGTCAGACAATCTCCGGCATGGACAGCATTCGCGACCAGATCCAGGAAACGTCCAAGCGAATCAAGCGACTGGGTGAGTCGTCCCAGGAAATTGGTGACATCGTCGAGCTGATTAACGGCATTTCCGAACAGACCAACGTACTCGCCCTGAACGCCGCCATTCAGGCCGCATCGGCCGGTGGAGCCGGTCGAGGTTTCGCGGTCGTGGCCGACGAAGTGCAGCGACTGGCCGAACGCGCCACCAACGCGACCCGTCGAATCGAGGCACTGGTCCAGACCATTCAGGCCGACACCTCCGAGGCGGTCACCTCGATGGAACAGACCACATCACAGGTGGTTTCCGGTGCCCGCCTGGCCGAGGATGCCGGTGAGGCGCTGGAGTCGATTGAAAAGGTCTCGAACGATCTGGCCGGGCTGATTCAGGACATCTCCCGACAGGCACAGACCGAGTCCAGCAACGCCACGCGCATCGCGAAAATGATGAACAGCATTCGCGACATCTCAATCCAGACCACGGAAGGTACCGGCAAGACGGCCGAATCCGTCGCCAACCTCGCCGAACTGGTCCGCGACCTGCGCGACTCGGTGGCCGACTTCAAGCTGCCCGAAGAAGACGAGACGTGATCGCCGCCAACCCGCCGGATACGGCGGGTTCGAAGCGGCCACGACATGACCCATTGAACACGGTATTTGCATGACCAGTTCGCACACCAGCCACCAGTCCCTGAAGTGGACCCGGCCCCTGATCGACGAGCTTTGCGGAGAAATCCAGCAGACCCTCGAACAATGGGCCGACGAGGATGCCGACCGCTCAAGTGTCGATCTGGCCACCGCCGCGGATGCCGGCCGCAAGATCGCCGGCAGCCTGTCAGTGCTGCAGTACGACAGCGGCGAAATGGTCGGCGAGGCCATGGCGCGTGTCGTCGAGGCACTCGAGCGCGGCGATATAGAGGAGGCGCACGAAGAAGCGGCCATCACCACGGTTCTGGAAGCCACCGCCACGCTGCCCGACTACCTCGATTTTCTCGAAAGCACGCACCGGGATGCGCCACTGGTGCTACTGGAGACCATCAACGCCCTGCGCACGCTGGTCGGCGATGAACCGCTGGAAGCCCGCGACTTCTTCCATCCGCCGATCGATTCCATCCCCCTGCCGGACAGCGAAGGCACAGCGGCCGCCCCGGCAGACATCCGGCGGGCCTACCAGCACGCCTTGCGCGGGTTCCTGGTCGACAATGAAAACCGGGAAGCCCTGCAGACGCTGCAGGCCATTGCGCTCAAGATCCGTGACCAGGCGGAATTTTCGGATACCCTGCGCCGCACCGGCTGGGCTGCCGCCGGAATGGTCTCCGCCCTGCTGTCGGATCGCACCGAATCCGGCCCCGACAGTGCGCGCCTGTTTGCCCGTCTCGACGTGGTGCTCAAGCAGGCGGCCGAAGGTCAATCAAGCGACGAGACCGCCGAGCCGCTGTGTCGTCATTTCCTGTTCCAGGTGGCCAGCGCAGGCCCGGCCGACGACCTCGCCGGGGCGGTCTACGAGGCATTCGAGCTGGACAAGCACCGTGTTGACCAGGGCGACCAGACCCGGGTATTCCTGGCCGGGCACAATCGCGCCCTGTTCGCCGCCGTCACTCAGGCTGCCCGCGAAGACCTCGCCCAGATCAAGGACACGCTCGGCTCCCAGCTCGAGGGCAGCATCGCCCCGGATGTTCTGGAACAGCAGACCACCCTGCTCGAGTCGGTGGGAGAAAGCCTGTCGATGCTCGGGCTGGAGAAGCTGGCGCGGCGCATCAGGGAGCAAGCCAGTCGACTCGGCGATCTCAGCGCCGATCCTGACGATCCGGCTCTGCTGACCGTTGCCAGGGAACTGCTGGTGGTCGAGTCCCAGCTCGAAGACAGTTTCGCGCTGGCCGCTTTCGAAGACAGCGACGAATCCGAGGATGAAACGGGCGCAACCCTGTTGCCGCCTTCCGAACAGAAGCGGGTCCTCAGGCAACTGCTCGCCGAAGCACTCGAGGACCTGACACACGCCAAGAGCCTGCTCGACGCACTCAATCGCGGCAAGGCCGACAGCGATGCCGCGGGCGAGGCGCACGAAGCACTCGATCGCATTGGCAATGCACTCTACATGGCCGATCGAGAAGAAGGCGCCTTGCTGATCCATGCCGCCCGCCGGCTGGTGCAGGACACCTTTATCGACAACGTGGGTGAAGCGCCCGAGCAGTCCCGGCTCGAGACTCTGGCCGAAGCCCTGACCATCGCCGAGCTCTACCTCGAGAGCATGAGCGAACTCGATTCCCAGGGACGCAAACACTTCGCCACCGCGCAGCAAAACCTTGAAGCTCTGGGTTACTGGCCCGGGCAAGTTGCTGACGAGCCCGAATCACCGGACCCGGCACAAGCTTCCGCGATTGTGCGGGAAGAATCCGAGCCTGCCGAAGAAAGCCTGGAAACCTTCGCCGGGGAACAGGACGAACCCGACCAGCCCCCGGCACCGACGGAACCGGACGCTGTGGAAACGGAAGAACCGCCTGCGGCGAAACCGGAAGCCGACTTCGGCGGCGGCTTCGACGATTTCGACATCGTCGAGATCTTCCTCGAGGAATTCGACCAGGAACTCGAATCCCTGGAAGAAATGCTCGGCAAGTGGCGCAACGCGCCCGACGATAACGAAACCCAGGTCACGATTCGGCGTTCGTTCCACTCGCTCAAGGGCTCCGGCAGAATGGCCGGTGCCAGCGAAATTGGCGAGTTTGCCTGGGAGTTCGAAAACCTCCTGAACCAGGTCCTTGAAGGCCGGATCGAGCCGACTGGCGGACTGATGGACCTGATCGCCGAAGGTATTCGGGCGCTACCAAGCATGCGCGCGCGCCTGGCAGAAAGCGGTGAAGCCGAGCTCGACGAGACGGCCTGTCGCCAGCTTGCCGAGCGCGCACAATCCATTGCCGAGGGCCGGGAAACAGTGGAATCACTGGAGGCCGGGGATGTGGCCGGGGCATCCTCACAGGCACCCGAACTCGAAGGGATGGATCCGACCCTGGTCGAGCTGATGATCAAGGAGTTGTCGGAGAATCTCGAGACACTGGATGACTGGCTCGCCGAAGCCGAAGAGAACGGTTTGCCGGGCATCGTCGATGATCCGCTGGTGCGTGCCGTGCACACGATGAAGGGCACCATGCGACTGGCGCCGATCCGTAACGAGAGCGAAACGGCACAGATTTTCGAACAGTACCTGGAAGAACTTGCCCACACCGGCGCACCCCCCACCGAATCCGGCTACCAGGCGATGCAGGAATGTCGCCGGATATTCCGTTTGCGCCTGGACCGCTTGCAAGGCGATGTGGTCGAGGACCCGGTCTTTGAAACCACCGAACTGGGCGAAGAACTCCGGCGCCTGCACAATCAGGCCCATCGCGACAGCGATTCACGGCAGGCACGGCCTGACGATCTGGAACACGACGAACCCCTGTTCTCGTCGGATGCGTTCAATGTGCCGGCCAACGAAAGCGTTGACTTCGATGTCTTCGGCCTGGATGACGAGCCTGCAGCGTCAACGGAACCGGAAGATAAGGATGAAGCATCCGCCCCGGCGCCGACCGAAGCCGCCGGGCAAGAGGACATCGGTCCCGACCCGGCAGACGAACTGGAGGAACAAGACACCGATCAATCGGTGCCCGCATTCGACATGGGCGAGGAGACGCCCGATCTCGGCGATGCGCCCGATGACACAATGGATTCAGACGCGCTGGAGGTACCCGGCGACGAAGCTGAATCCGACCTGGTCGAGACAGACTTCGGCATCCACGAGCAAGAGCCTGACGAGACGGCGCTCACCGAAGAATCCGAAGATGACGAGCACGAGCAAGACGTGGCCCCGGAGTCATTCGAAGCCGGTTTGCCCGCTGGCGATCTCGATGAGGACGAAGATACGTCCCTTGAAGCCG
This sequence comes from Wenzhouxiangella sp., assembly GCA_007128175.1. Lineage (GTDB taxonomy): Bacteria > Pseudomonadota > Gammaproteobacteria > Xanthomonadales > Wenzhouxiangellaceae > Wenzhouxiangella. The sequence goes on from SKXY01000172.1 coordinate 13,066, forward strand.
AAGAGGACCTCGAGCAGGTAGCGGAAGCCGACGATGAGGCTGATACAGGCGAAGAGCTTCCGGAGTCTACCGTCGAGGACACCGTCGAACTTGACGTCGACGACGCCCTTGCGGCCGACACCGGCGCGCCGCGCGAAACGGATTTCGAGCCGGAACTCGAGGACGAACCCGAAGCAGCAGACGCTGAAGCGCCGATGGAGGCTGCGGAGCAATTCGAGGGCCTGGTAGAACCGGAGCCCGAACCGGAGCCCGAACCAGAGCCCGAACCAGAGCCCGAACCGGAGCCCGAACCGGAGCCCGAACCAGAGCCCGAACCAGAACCCGAAGCGGAGACACTCTACGCAGACCTTGACGAGGATCTGCTGGAAGCCTTCCTCGAAGAGGCCCAGGAAGTACTTGAGCATGCCGACGATTCACTTCAGCAATGGCGTGAATCACCTGACGACAAGGCAATGGTCACCGTCCTTCAGCGCGACCTCCATACCATCAAGGGCAGCTCGCGCATGGTCGGGCTCGACGCGATTGGCAGTGTCGCCCATGTCATGGAAGAGCTGCTCGAAGGCATCGCGGCCGGTATCAAGCGAACCACACCCGAACGTATCGATGCCCTCGAGACCGGTTGCGATCACCTGCACTCAATGGTCGACGCGGTCATCAAGCGTGAAGCCATGCCGGAGAAGCCGATAGCGGCACTGCTCGGCGAGGGCACCGAAGAAGAAGCGGTGGAACCGGCTGCCGCAGAAGAAATCGTCGAACTGGCCGAGGAAACGGCCGAAACGGAAGTCGAAGACACCACCCAGGTCACCCGCACCGAAAACCTGCGTGTGCCCATGGACCTGGTGGATGACCTGGTCAACTACGCCGGCGAAATCAGCATATTCCGCTCGCGCCTTGAAGAACAGGTCACCGTGTTCCGCACGAACGTGGCCGAAATTGACGAAACCGTCATCCGGCTTCGCGACCAGCTCAGAAAGCTGGAAATCGAAACCGAGGCCCAGATCCTGGCCCGCTACGAACGCGAGCATGGCCCGGCCGACGAAACCTTCGACCCTCTGGAACTGGATCGCTACTCCACCATTCAGCAGCTCTCACGTGCACTCGGCGAGAGCGTCTCTGACCTCACCAGCCTGACCAGCATCCTCGACGATGCCACGCGCCAGTCCGAAACGCTGCTGATGCAACAGTCGCGCGTCAACACTGAACTGCAGGAAGGCCTGATGCAGGCCCGCATGGTGTCGTTCAACACCCTGCTCCCGCGCCTGCGACGCGTGGTACGCAATGCCAGCCGGGAACTGGGCAAGCAGGCCGAACTGGCCTTCAGCATCGAGGGCGAAGGCGAACTCGATCGCAGCGTGCTCGATCGGATCACCGCACCCATCGAGCATTTGCTGCGCAACGCCATCAGTCACGGCATCGAAACACCCGAGCAACGTAAAAGCAGCGGCAAGCCCGAGTCAGGCAGGATTCATATCGATGTATCGCGTCAGGCGACCGAACTGGTCATCCGCGTGAACGATGACGGAGCCGGTTTCAACCTGGAAGCCATTCGCCGTCGTGGTATCGAACAAGGTCTGATCACCGAGGCGGAGTCCGACGAAGACACCATTGCCCAATTGATCTTCCGGCCCGGCTTCACCACCGCGAAGCAGGTCAGCCAGCTGGCCGGACGCGGCATCGGCATGGACGTTGTCTCCAACGAGGTCCGGCAGATCGGTGGTAGCGTGGATGCGCACACGGATGCCGGCAAGGGCTCACGGTTCACGATCCGCATTCCGCTGTCGCTGACTGTGATGCAGGCCATCATGGTGCGCGTCGCCGACCGTCAGTTCGCCATCCCCCTGCAGGCCGTGCGCGGTGTGACACGCATGCTGACCAGCGAATGGCAGCGTCAGATCGAGTCGACGGAACCTCACCAGGAATATGCCGGCGAAGACTATCCCCTGCTGGAACTCGAGCCGCAACTCGGATTCGATGCAGAAGAGCTCCCCGAAGGTACGCTGTCACTGTTGATGGTCGAGGCGGGCGAGCAGCGCGCCGCATTGCGCGTCAGTGAACTGCAGGGCCACCGCGAAATCGTGATCAAGCCGGTCGGCCCCCAGATCAGTTCGATCACCGGCATTCTCGGCGGCACAATTACCGGCGACGGCCTGGTCGTGCCCATCATCGACATGGGCCCGCTTATTCGCCAGGCCTTCGAGCACGAACTGCTGCCCGGCCATCGCGTCGAACACGAACTCGTCGAAGAGGTCAAGCGCACACCGCTGGTCATGGTTGTCGATGATTCGATCACCATGCGTCGCGTGACTTCCCGTGTCCTGGAGCATCGCGGCCTGGAGGTGATGACCGCGCGCGACGGCCTCGATGCCGTAGAAACCATGTTCGAGCGCGTACCCGACCTGATTCTGCTCGACATCGAAATGCCGCGCATGGACGGCTACGAACTTGCCACCCATGTACGTAACGACCCGCGGCTGAAAGACATACCGATGATCATGATCACTTCGCGTAGCGGCGAGAAGCACCGCCAGCATGCGAAGGAACTGGGCGTGGACGGCTACCTGATCAAACCCTATCAGGAAGCCGAGCTGGTCGAGAATGTCTTCGAACAACTCAAGATGCCCGTGCCACAAGGATAGTGAACATGCAGGATATCGAGATTCGCAGCGTGATGGTGCCGGTGTCCGGCTTGTACCTGCTTCTCCCCAATGCAACGGTTGCCGAGGTGGTCGGATACAGTGCGCCTGAACCGGTGCCGGGTTCGGCCGAATGGCTGCTGGGGACCATGATGTGGCGCGGCTGGCAGGTTCCACTGATCAGCTTTGCACGATTGATCGATCAGTCACAGACCGAATCGACCCAGGGCAGCCGAATCTGCATCACCAAGAGCCTGATCAACAACGAAAAGATGCCTTATATCGGCATTCTCTCCCAGGGCCATCCGCGCCTGATCACCGTCACGGACGAAAACTTCACCGAAGTCACTACCGAGGGCAACCCCATCGGCGTGGCCGGTCAGGTCACCGTCAATGAGCGTGAGGCCATCGTCCCCGACCTTGATCGCCTCGGACACCTGGTCGCCCACGCGGCCTTCGGTGCGTTGCCACTTACGAGCTGACGCTCGTGGGTAAAGGGTGAGAGGGAAGAAGGAAGAGGGTTATCTACAGAAGCCGCCCTCTTCCCTCTCACCTCTTCCCCGGATCCCATCAGCCTTTGAGTAGCTTCTCGAGGTAGTGGATATTGGTCCCGCCTTCGACGAAACCAGAATCCTTGAGCAGGCGCTGGTGCAGCGGAATATTGTTTTTCACGCCTCTGAGAACCATTTCATCGAGCGCCACCCGCATGCGGGCAATCGCCGTTTCACGATTCTCGCCATGGGCGATCAGCTTGCCGATCATGGAATCGTAGTTCGGCGGCACACTGTAGCCATCGTAGATATGTGAGTCCACGCGGATACCGGGCCCACCCGGGGCATGGAAAGCGTCGATGCGGCCGGGCTGGGGGATGAACGTCTGCGGATCCTCGGCGTTGATGCGGCATTCAATCGCGTGGCCCTGAATGTGCACGTCTTCCTGTTTGAATGGCAGCGGCTCACCGGCTGCAGCCAGTATCTGGGCACGAATCAGGTCAAGACCGGTCACACACTCTGTCACGGGATGTTCGACCTGAATGCGCGTGTTCATCTCGATGAAATAGAACTCACCGTTTTCGTAGAGGAACTCGAAGGTTCCCGCCCCGAGGTAGCCAATGCGTTTGCAGGCATCGGTGCAGATACGTCCGATGCGCTCGCGTTCCTCCGCGGTGATGCCCGGCGCCGGTGCTTCCTCGATCACCTTCTGATGACGACGTTGCATCGAACAGTCGCGTTCGCCGAGGTGTACCGCGTTGCCATGAGCATCGGCCAGCACCTGGATCTCGACATGGCGCGGATTGGTCAGGTACTTTTCCATGTAAACGGTGTCATCACCGAACCCGCTCTTGGCCTCCTGCCGCGTCAGGCTGATCGAACGGATGAGTTCCTCCGGACTTTCGACCACACGCATGCCACGTCCACCCCCGCCGGCCGCCGCCTTGATCAGCACCGGGTAACCGATTTCCTCGCCCAGTCGGATCGAGCGCTTCTCATCGTTGTCCAGCGGACCGTTGGATCCGGGTACACAGGGAACCCCGGCCTGACGCATGGCGTTGATGGCCGAGACCTTGTCACCCATCAGGCGAATCGTCTCTGCGCGCGGGCCGATAAAGGTGAACCCCGATTCCTCGACCCGTTCGGCGAAATCCGCGTTCTCGGCCAGAAAGCCGTAACCGGGATGCACGGCCTCGGCGTCGGTTACTTCCATGGCCGCGATGATCGCCGGCACGTTGAGATAACTCTGTGCCGCCGGCGCCGGGCCGATGCAGACCGATTCGTCGGCCATGCCGACGTGCTTGAGATTGCGGTCAACCGTCGAATGCACTGCAACCGTGCGAATCCCCATGGCCTGGCAGGCACGCTGGATGCGCAGTGCGATCTCGCCACGATTGGCGATCAGAACCTTCCTGAACGCTCGCATGATCAGCCCTTCTTGATGACGAACAGCGGCTGATCGAATTCGACCGGCTGACCGTCTTCGACCAGCACGGCCACGACCTTGCCGGAAAACTCAGCCTCGATCTGGTTGAACATCTTCATCGCCTCAACCAGGCACAGGGTGTCGCCGCTCGAAACACTGCTACCGACTTTGACGAAGGGATCAGCCTCGGGACTGGAGGCGGAATAGAACGTGCCGACCATGGGTGAGCGAACCACCTCTCCCTCGGGCAACGCTTCCTCGGCGTCTTCTCCACCATCGGCAGCGCCTGCCGCCGGCTGCTGTGGGGACGCTGCCGGTGCTGATGGAGGCATCGCCGCCTGCGGTGGCAGAGCATATGTCTGCGTCCCGGCCGGCTGAGCGTGCTGACGAGTGAGACGTACCGATTCCTCGCCCTCGTGAATCTCGATCTCGGCCAACTGGGATTCTTCGAGCAGTTCGATCAGCTTCTTGATTTTTCTCAAATCCATTATGTTTTCTACCCCGGGGGTTCAATTCGATTGACCACCGCCTGCAGCGCGAGCAGGTAGGAGTCGGCACCAAAGCCGACTATGGTGCCGGCCGCCAGGTCGCTGACCATGGAGCGATGCCGGAAAGGTTCGCGCGCATGCGGATTGCTCAGATGCACTTCCACGAACGGCAGACCCACCGCCGCAAGTGCATCTCGCAGCACCACGGAGGTATGAGTCAGCCCGGCCGGATTTAGAATAATCCAGTCCGTACCGTCCGCCGCCGACCGCTGGATTCTTTCGACCAGTTCGTGTTCGGCATTGGATTGAAAGCAGTCGAGATCAATACCGCAAGTGGCCGCGAACCGCGCCAGCCGGGCATTGATCTCATCCATCGTCGTCTGACCGTAGACATCGGGCTCACGGGTCCCGAGCAAATTCAGATTGGGCCCGTGAATCACCAGAACGGCAGGCATGACGACTCCGACCTTCAAAGTGGGAGAGTGTGCCGCATCCAGCGGTAAATGTCTACACGATCGGTGAAAATCGGCGAAGTTGGACTAAAGCACGAGTTGATTCGTTGGCTGGTTAGCTGGTTGGCTGGTTGGCTGGTGCGGAGGTGAGGGTTCAGGTTTCAGGAGCCTTCCGACGCCCGCCCGGAAGCCTGCCCCCTTCAAGCGCCTAACCCATTCCCCCGTTAACCCATTCAACCGTCCTTCCTTTCACCTTATTCCTACAACCACTCTGCCAACACCTCGTCGAGCTCGTCGGCGGTAACTTCGCCGTAGTGCTGCCACTGGATGATGCCGTCGGCGTCGACCAGCACCGTGTAGGGGAGCACGCCGGCAGAGTTGCCCCAGGCGCGCTGGGTGTTCATCACGTCGCTGCTGCCGACCGCCACCGGGTAGGTAATGCCCAATTCGTCGAGAAATTCGCGCACCGGGTCGGCCTCGTCCATGGCGATACCGACCACGGCCAGCTCCCCGTCGTGATTTTCGCTGGCGGACTGAAGCACCGGCATCTCGCGCCGGCACGGGGCACACCAGGTGGCCCAGAAGTTGACCAGCATGAGCTGACCGTCAAAATCCGAGGCACTCAGCCAGTCGTCGTCGAGCGTGGCGTGGCGGAAGTCCGGCCGTACATCGCCGACCTCGGCACCCTCGGTGCCCGGTGGCGGTGACGGCTCGCCACCGCGGGTCATCCAGGCCAGGCTGGCACCCAGCCCGAAACCGACGATTGCCACAATCATGAACAGGCGAAAAGTTCTCATGAGCTGACCTCGTCAAGCAGACTGGAGAAACGATTCGGGTTGAGGAAACCGAAGGTACGGTGATGCTGTAATTCTTCACCATCGACAAAGAACAGGTAGGCCGGCGGCCCGATCAGGCCGAAGTGCGACAGGATCGCCTGGTGGTCGCTGGTATAGGCAGTCACGTCGACCTTGAGCAGGGTGAACTCGGCCATGCGCCGGGATACTTCCGGATCGGGGAAGGTACGTCGCTCCATGCGCACGCAGTCCACGCACCAGTCGGCATAAAAATCAAGAAACACCGGGCGAGTGGACGAGGCGATTGCACCCTGCAATTCGTCCAGTGTCTCGACCTGGCGGAAGCTGACCTCCGCGGCGGGGGCGGCAGCGGTTCCACCGCCGGCCAGGTGGTGCAGCGGACGGGTCCAGTCGCGCCCGCCGGATGCGGCGCCGATAAGCTGCAGGATACCCAGCACCAGAAGGATCACGCCCAGCGCCTGCCAAAGCTTGCGCCAACCCGACACCTGCTCGTCGAGACGTGTGAGCGCACCCAGGTAGACACCACAGGCAACCGCCAGCACACCCCACAGGAACATGGTGACTGCCGGCGGTACCACTCGCTCGAGCATCCAGATGGCGAGCGCCAAAAGGCCGACGCCGAAGACCGCTTTGACCGCATTCATCCAGCCGCCGGCACGCGGCAGCAATTTGCCGGCCGAGGTTCCCCAGACCACAAGCGGAATACCCATGCCGATAGCCATGGCGAACAGGGCGGCGCCACCGAGTACCGCATCACCGGTCTGACCAATGTAGATGAGCGCCCCCATCAGCGCCGGCGCCACACAGGGCCCGACAATCAGCGCCGACAGCGCGCCCATGATGGCCGCGCCCATCAGGGTTCCGCCCTCGGCCCGGTTCGACCACTCGTTGAGCTTGCTTTGCCAGGAAGGCGGCAACTGCAGCTCGTAGAAACCGAACATGGCCAGCGACAGCAGCACGAACAACCCGGCAAAGCTGGACAGCACGACCGGATGCTGGAAAACCGCCTGCAGGTTCTGGCCGAACAGGCCGGCGACCACACCAAAGGCGGTGTAGACCAGCGCCATGGCCAGCACGTAGACCAGCGACAGGCGGAAGGCGCGCGCGGTGGTCATGCGGTCGCCCTCACCGGCAATCAGGCCAGAGAGGATCGGGACCATGGGAAACACGCACGGGGTAAAAGCCAGCAGCAGGCCGGCCACAAGGAACAGCGTCAGCGCCAGCGCCGGGCGCCCGGCAAGCGCGGCGGCAAGTCGATCCTGTTCTGCCATGGCGACTTCCGGCGCCGCACCGGCGGGTGCGTCCGGGCTTGCCTCGGCTCGTATTCCCTCGGCAGCGGCAGGCAAATCAACGTTGAGCGTGCGGCTCATGGGCGGATAGCAGATACCGCCCTCCCAGCAGCCCTGGAAGTCGGCCTCCAGGGTCACGGACTGCTCGCTTCCGGCTGGACGACTGAGCTCCAGCGGGATCTCGACCTCGCCGAAATACACTGTCGTCTCGCCAAAAAACTCGTCGACCATGGGCTCGCCGTCGGGCAACAACACCTGGACGACATCAATGTCATCGTCGAGGACACGAAACTCGAACTGCTCGCGGTAGAGGTAATAGTCCGGGCGGGCACTGAAGCGCACCAGGATGCGACCGGGATCGACCGCCAGGGCATCGAAGCTGAAGGCTTCTTCTGCCGGCAACGCTCCTCCCGTGGATGAGCCGAGCAGGTCACTCAGCGTGCCGCCTACCGGCGGCGACGACGGCAGGCCACTGGCAGCGGGTGCAGTCTGGGCAGACGTCGGCGCCTCCCAGGCCAGGTCGACCTGCTGGCGATGTGGCGGGTAGCATACGCCCAGGTCGGCGCAGCCCTGGGAACGCACGTCGACCACCACGCGACCGTCAGCGGGCGGCCCGACCACCGGAATGCGAATCTCGACCCGGTCGCGATACGTCTCGGTCTCGCCGAAGAACTCGTCGACGGTCTGCTCGCCCGCCGGGACCTGCGGCTCGCCCAGTTCCAGGCCGTCAGCGGTCGCCTCGAACTGGAATGCATGACGGTACATGTAATAGCCGTCGGCAATATTCCAGCCGATGACCAGTTCACCGTCATCGAGCACAGAATCGATGGCGAAGGCATCATCGACCGGCAACAGGTCGTCAGGGCTGATCTGAGCCTGAAGCGGTGTAAGTGCAGCAAGAGCCAGCAGCAACGCGGCCAGCGCGGAAAAGCGGCCGGGCCGCCAGTTCATCTCGATCATCATTATCTAAGCCAATCCCTGATCCATTGCGTGTAGTCGTCCAGCCCGTCGATTACCGGCAGCACCAGCACTTCCGGCACATCGTAGGGGTGGTGGGCAACCAGTGTTTCGGTCAGGACCGACACCCTGCTGCGTGCGGTCTTGATGGTCAACGGAATCTCGCGCTCACGCTCGATCCGGCCCTGCCAGGGATAGGTCGATACGGCAGGGCTGCCAGCCGAAACACAGGCTGCCAGCCGCTGTTCGACCAGCACCTCGGCCAGACGTTCAGCCGAGTTTTCGTCCGGACAGGTCGTCAGCACCAGGCAGATGTCATCGCTCATGGCCAACTCCGAATGGTGATGTCAGTCTGAAAGGGTAGCGCGAAACCGGAATGAAAAAATCACGATCATGGCCCGCCAAGTCTTGAAATGCCTGTCGGCGGGCTCCATTTGCCACTGCGTGTCGGCGGTAAGTTGCAAACCCGGTTTGCCTCAAGCCGCAGCAACCCAAGGATGCACCGCTCGCGGCCGCTTCAGGCCGCACGCGGCGCGCGAATTTTTCACCACAAGACAATTGTTGTTAAGGGAGAAATACCCATGAAATTGCGTCCTTTGCATGATCGCGTCATCGTCAAGCGCGTGGAAGAAGAGCGCACGACCCCGGGCGGAATCGTCATTCCCGACAGCGCCACAGAGAAGCCAATCCGTGGCGAAGTTCTGGCCGTGGGCAATGGCAAGGTGCTCGAGAACGGCGAGCAGCGCGCCCTGGATGTGAAAGTAGGCGACAAGGTGCTGTTCGGCAAGTACTCCGGCACCGAAGTCAAAGTCGAGGACGAGGAACTGCTGGTGATGCGTGAAGACGACATCATGGCGGTCATCGAGTCTTGAGCACGATCCCGTCTGCAATCACGAACGCATTTGAATTAGAGGATTTCCAACCATGAGTGCCAAAGAAGTACGATTTTCCGAAGACGCCCGCAACAAGATTCTCAAGGGCGTGGATGTGCTGGCGCGTGCCGTCAGCGTGACGCTGGGCCCGAAGGGCCGCAATGTCGTGCTCGAAAAGAGCTTCGGCGCCCCGACCATGACCAAGGACGGCGTGTCCGTGGCCAAGGAAATCGAGCTGGAAGACAAGTTCGAGAACATGGGTGCCCAGATGGTCAAGGAAGTCGCTTCCCAGACTTCCGACGAAGCCGGCGACGGCACCACCACCGCCACCGTGCTGGCCCATGCCATGCTGCGCGAAGGCGTCAAGTCGGTGGCCGCCGGCATGAACCCGATGGATCTCAAGCGCGGCATCGACAAGGCAGTCCGGGCGGCGACCGAGGAACTGCGCAAGCTGTCCACGCCATGCGACACCGACAAGGCTATCGCCCAGGTCGGCACCATCTCGGCCAACTCGGATGAAGAGATCGGCAAGATCATTGCCGAGGCCATGGGCAAGGTCGGCAAGGAAGGCGTCATCACCGTCGAAGAAGGCCAGTCGCTGCACAACGAACTCGACGTTGTCGAGGGCATGCAGTTCGACCGCGGCTACCTGTCACCCTACTTCGTCACCGACCAGCAGACCATGCAGGTCGACCTGGACAACCCCTATATCCTGCTGCACGACAAGAAGATCTCCAACGTGCGTGAACTGCTGCCGGTGCTCGAAGCCGTGGCCAAGCAGTCGCGCAGCCTGCTGATCGTTGCAGAGGACATCGAAGGCGAAGCGCTGGCCACGCTGGTGGTCAACAACCTGAGAGGCACGGTCAAGGTCGCCGCCGTCAAGGCGCCGGGCTTCGGCGATCGCCGCAAGGCCATGCTGGAAGATATGGCAGTGCTGACCGGCGGCCAGGTCATCTCCGAGGACATCGGCCTGAGCCTGGAGAAGGCCACCATCGACCAGCTCGGTTCGGCCAAGAAGGTCCAGATCGACAAGGAAAACACCACCATCATCGACGGTGCCGGCGAAGGCTCGGCCATCGAATCGCGTGTCGGCCAGATCCGCGCCCAGATCGAGGACGCCAGCTCCGACTACGATCGCGAAAAGCTGCAGGAGCGAGTGGCCAAGCTGGCCGGCGGCGTGGCCGTGATCAAGGTCGGTGCCGCCACCGAAGTCGAGATGAAGGAGAAGAAGGCTCGCGTCGAAGACGCCCTGCATGCTACCCGTGCAGCCGTCGAGGAAGGTGTGGTGCCTGGCGGTGGAACCGCCCTGATCCGCGCCCTGGGTGCAATCGAGAGCCTGGCTGGTGACAACGAAGACCAGAACGTCGGTATCAAGATTGCCCGTCGTGCCATGGAAGAACCGCTCAGGAAGATCGTCTCCAACTCCGGCGGTGAGCCTTCGGTCATCCTGGCCGAGGTCAAGGCCGGCAAGGGCAACCAGGGCTACAACGCTGCCACCGGCGATTTCGTCGACATGATCGAAGCCGGCATTCTCGATCCGACCAAGGTCACCCGCACCGCGCTGCAGAATGCTGCTTCGGTTGCTGGCCTGATGATCACGACCGAATGCGCCATTGCCGAGCTGCCGAAGGAAGACGAAGGTGGCGGTGCGCCTGACATGGGTGGTATGGGTGGAATGGGCGGAATGGGCGGCATGATGTAACACCGGGACCGAATCTTTTGGCCCCATGCGGCGTTGCGTGGGACCAAAATCTTCTAGTCCCTGGCTCGTTGCCCAACGCAACACCAGTGCAACACCCAGGAAACTCCGGCCGCTGTGCCGGAGTTTCTTTATGGACGGTGCGCTTCCGCCGCAAGGCTCATCACCACCCTGAACCGGGAGCTGCAGCGCAGGTGCGGAGCTGGGGCGGCTTTCGCGTTAGCGAAAGAAGCGCCAGCGGAGCACCGTATAGCGCGTCCCTGGCTCGTTGCCCACTGCAACACCCAGAAGCCCCGGCCGCTGTGCCGGGGTTTCTGTTTGGGGAGCCGTTTTCGTGATTCGTTGGGTGGCGGCGGGCCACATGCGATGCGGGCATTCGGCTAAGCTGTCGGCTGGCGATTCAACCTGGTTTCCACGGCGGAAATGACCAAGACTCGCTCGCGCGAAGACCTGGCCCTGATTGAACAGGCAGAGATGCTTGCACGTGCCGCGCACGCCGGCATGTGCCGCCCCAACCGGGCACGCCAGCCCTGTGTCGAACACCTTGCCGAGGTGGCATCGCTGGTCGAACGGGCCGGGGGCTCGGTCGAGGCCGTGGCGGCTGCCTGGCTGCACGATATCGTTGAGGACACGGGCCTGACCCTGATCGACATCCGGCAACGGTTCGGCGTGCGGATCCATAACCTGGTTGACGGGCTGACCGATCCACCTGATTTTGCCGACCTGCCGCTAGCGGAACGCAAGCCGGCACAGGCGCGCCGATTGCGCACCC
>SKXY01000216.1 GCA_007128175.1 Wenzhouxiangella sp.
CCGATACGCGCCAGCACCAGGTCGCGCACGACCTGATCCAGGCGGCGGTCGGTCGGCGCCATGTAGTCCCGACGCCGGAAGCTGACCAGGTTGAAGCGTTCCACTGACCACAGTCGGCTGCTAGCGAAGGTGTCCTCGATATCCCCCAGATCCAGCAGACTGTAATACAGCCGGTAATCAAAACGGTGCGCCTTCGGCTCCAGCCGACGATGCCACACCCGTCCGCGGCCCAGTGCGTTATTCATGCCGGCTGCCAAGATCGTCGATGACCCGGCGGGCGCTGGCCACGCCATCTTCGTGGAATCCCCACCCCCACCAGGCGCCGCAAAACCAGGTTCTGCGCAGGCCGTTGATATCAGACCAGCGTTGCTGGGCACGCACCGCCGCAGGGGTGAAAACCGGATGCGCGTACTGTCGACGAGCGATGATCCGGCCCGCATCGATGCAATCGCTCTGGTTCAGCGAGACGATGTAGTCGGTCTGGCTGTCGATATTCTGCAGACGGTTCATGTAGTAGGAGACCCGGCACTGGTCATGGTCGGCACCATCGCGCCGCACATTCCAGGCCGCCCGAGCGCTCGGACGGCGAGGCAATACCGAGTCGTCGGTATGCAGCGCGGTCTCGTTGGGCTGGTAGGCGATCGCACCGAGCACCGCCCGCTCAGTCGGGCTGGCATCGGTCAGCATGGCCAGAGCCTGATCGGAGTGACAGGCAAGAATCACCGCATCGGCCTGCACCTCATCGCCATCCGTCCGGACCCGGACGCCGCCGGTATCACGGATGATCTCGCGCACGGGTGAGGCAGTAACAAAGCGCGCCTGGCAGCGGCTGGCGGCTATCACATAGGCACGACTGCCGCCTGTCACCGTCCGCCAGGGTGGTCGCCGACCCAGCGTCAGCATGCCGTGGTTATTCATGAAGGCGAGCAGGTGGCGCATCGGAAATTCGCCAATCTGTCCCATGGGCGCCGACCACAGAGCCGAGGCCATGGGCATGAGGTGGTAGTCGGCGAACATCCGACCCAGGCCGCTGCGCGACAGCCAGTCAGCAAGGCTAATCTCGCCCGAGATGTCCTCGAGCAGGCCCGGCGCCTGACGATAGAAACGGACGATGTCCGAGACCATCCCGTAAAACCTGGGACTGAACAGGTTGCGACGCTGGCAGAACAGCCGGTTAAGCGTGGTGGCGTTGTATTCCAGCCCGCTGGCGGCATCGCTGACCCCGAAGCTCATGTCGCTGGTTTCCCAGTCGACGCCCAGCACTTTAAGCCACTGAGTGAACAGCGGATAGTGCTGCTCGTTGAACACGATGAAGCCTGAATCAATGCAGCGTTCACGCCCGTCTTCGTCGACCACATGGGTATCGGCATGACCACCGAGGCGATCGTCGGCCTCAAGCACCACGACCTCGTGTCGCTTCGACAAATGCCAGGCTGCATAAAGCCCGGCGACACCGGCGCCGACAATCACGATCTTCATGTCCGCGCCTGGACCCTGCGGGCATTGCGAATTCGCTCCGGCACGGGCTTGAGATGGCTGACCAGCCCGATCTTGCTCATCACCCACAGCACGTAGTAGCTGATATCGACTTCCCACCAGAAGAAGCCCTGGCGGGCGGAACCCGGGAAGTGGTGGTGATTGTTGTGCCAGCCTTCGCCCAGTGTCAGCAGCGCCAGCAGCCAGTTATTGCGGCTGTCGTCGCGGGTGGCATAGCGTCGGCTGCCCCAGACGTGCGCCAGCGAGTTGATGGTCAGGGTGACGTGAATCAGCACCACGGTGGAAACGAAGTAGCCCCACACCAGCAGCTGCCAACCGTTCGTACCCAGACCGGGCGCCCAGCGCTCCAGCCCGGCACCCAGGCCGAACAGGAACGCCGCGTAGGCCACCGGCACCAACAGGTCGAATCGATCCAACAGGCGCAGCTCGGGGTATCGGGCCAGGTCGGGCACCTGCGCCAGGTCAGTCGCGAAATGACGCCGGCTCAAAAACCAGCCCATATGGCTCCACCAGAAGCCTTGTCTCGGGGAATGCGGATCGTCCGGACCGTCGGCATGGCGATGATGATGACGGTGATGCGCCGCCCACCAAAGGGGACCGCGCTGGGTCGCCGTGGCGCCGAGCAGTGCGAACAGGAACTGGACGGGTCGCGACGACTTGAAGGTGCGATGGGAGAAGTAGCGGTGGTAGAAGGCCGTGATGGCGAACATGCGCACCAGGTAACTGGCCAGGAACACCGCCAAAGCCGTCGCCGAAACGCCAACGTAGATTACACCCAGGCAGGCCAGGTGCAGGCCGATGAACGGCAGAATACGCAGCCAGTCGACACGTTCCGGGTCATCGCCGGACAAGGGTCGGTAGCGCCCGGAGTCCAGCCATGTCAGGAGGTAATTCATGCAGGGTTTCACTTTCGTCAACATGGCGCCCATTACATGTCCCCGAGAGTGAATCGCGGGTGAAGAACTGTTCACCGCCAGTTGACAGGACCGGGCGGACAATGCCAGCCATGAAAACAATCACCACCATCAAGCTGTTGGCTGGCACCGTGCTGATCGGGGCCTTGACTGTCGGCTGCCTGGCGAGGAGTGAAGTCATGGACTCGACCACCGTTAGCGAATACGAGCAGGCCATCAAACGCTTCTCCGGCGACGAGCATCATATCGATCAGGGACTGGAGCGGTTCAAGGATGCCTTTGCCGACCTGACCGCCGAGGACCGGGCCCAGCGCTTCGAGGCTTTGTACGCCCCGCAGTTGTACTTCAATGACACCTTGCACGTTTTCCATACACGTGATGAGGTGGTGTCCTACATGACTCGTACCGGAGGCTCGCTGGACGAGAGTCGGGTCGATATCGAACACGTGATACGCGACGGCGGCGACGTCTACGTGCGCTGGACCATGGAATTCAGAACACGCGCCGCTGGCCGGGACATCCACTCGCACTCCATCGGCATGACCCACCTGCGCTTCGACACGGAAGGTCGCGTCGTCCTGCACCAGGACTTCTGGGACAGCGGACACGCCCTCTACGCCCATCTGCCCTTCGTCGGCCTCGCCGTGCGCCAGGCGCACAGCCGGATGCAATGACCTCCTGCCGATTCGCCTTCCTTAGCGCACTGCTGTGCAGTGCAATGCTCGCCACTGCGGCGAATGCCGCCGACCTGGAAAAGTGCGCAGAGGTGGAATTGCGCATCGCCGGCATGTTCAACGTCGGCACCGCCAGCCTGCACCTGGCCGAATGCAGTGACGCCGAGCGCATCCTGGAGTCAGTCCCCAAGCAATTCTCGCTGGAACTGGCCCGCGACATGAAGGGTCAGGACCTGATCGACAGCGCCAACGACACGCTGGTCGACAACCTTGGATTCGATTCACGCTCGGAACTCCCCGAAGAACTGGCCTGCCTGGCCAACGCCTACGTCGACGCCGAAAAAGGCGAACGCTTCGACGTGATCTACGAACCCGACACCCGCCTGGCGCTGTATCGAAACGGCGAGCTGCTCACCGAATGCACCGACCACGGACGCGGCGCGGAATACTTCAACATCTGGTTCGGCAAACGCCCCTTCCACCGCCGCCTGAAAAACCGCCTGCTGGAACAGGCGCTGGACAACGACAACTGACACCTGCAAGATAATCCATCCGATTCTCCTCCCTGAAGCAACCACGAACCTTCAGAACGGGTGGTGTCGGGCGGCAGGGCATCGGAGACGGCGCGGAAGCCAGCAACGCGATTACCGCTCCATTCGCATTCAATCACGCCATGTCGAAGTCAGATTGCAATCGGCGCCCGCAAACAAAATCGTATCGGCACCAAAACGCCACCATTGCATGAAGGATCTCCAGGATCTTACGCCGTCGGAGACGCCCTGCCGCCCGGCACCACCCGTTCCCTCCAAACCACCCAACCCTTCAGAACGGGTGGTGCTGGTCGGAGGCGTCCTGCCGACCAATACCACCCGTTCACCCCCTCGCCGGCCCGACCCAGACTTGCTGCGCATTGACAAACTCGTGAATCCCGTGCGGCCCAAGCTCCCGACCAATACCGGAACGCTTGATGCCCCCGGAAGGCAGCCGAGGATCAGTCTTGACGATGCCGTTGACGGCAACCTGGCCAGTCTCGAGCTTCGCAGCTATTTCCTCGCCGCGCTTCGTATCGGTCCAGACCGCCGCGGCCAGGCCATAGCGTGAATCATTGGCCATGGCCAGGGCGTCGTCGGCGCTGGCCGCTTTCATCACCACCGCGACGGGCCCGAAAGTTTCCTCACGAGCGGCACACATGTCGGGTGTAACGTCGACCAGCAGCGTGACCGGGTAGAAGTAGCCGTCGAATTCAGGAAGTTCGCCGCCGAGCAGACAACGGGCGCCGGCGTCGATGGTTTCACTGACCTGCCGATGCAGGTTGTCGCGCAGGTCCTCGCGCGCAATCGGCCCGATGTCGGTGTCTTCCTCGCGCGGGTCGCCCATCCTGAGGGCCCCGAGCTTCTTCTCCAGCAACTCGACCATGTCATGGTAAACAGAAGCCTCGACGATGATGCGCTTGGCCGCGATGCAGCTCTGCCCGGCATTGATTACGCGCGAAAGCGTAATGGTGTCGGCGGCCTTTTCCAGGTCGGCGTCGGCCAGCACGATGGCCGGATCGGAACCCCCCAGTTCCAGCACTGAGTGCTTGATCTCGGAAGCGGCGATCGAGGCTACGATTCCCCCAGCCTTCTCCGAGCCGGTAAAGGAAACCGCCTGGACTCGATCATCGCGGATCACCGCCTCGACCTTGTCAGTTTCGATGGGCAGGTGCTGGAAGATACCGGCCGGCGCATCGACGCGCTCGAACAGCTTGCCGATTGCCTCGGCGCAGGCCGGCACATGCGGGTCGTGTTTCATCAGACAGGTATTGCCGGCCATCAGCGTCGGCGCCCCGAAACGGAAGGCAAGCCAGACTGGTGCATTCCACGGCAGGATGCCCAGGATTACGCCGAGCGGCAGATACTGCACGTAGCTGGACGTCGCATCGGAGTTCAACACGTCGGTCTTGAGATAACCCTCGGCATGTTCGGCATAGTGTTCAGCACACCACGCCGCTTTCTCGACCTCGCCGCGTGCCTCGCGGATCGGCTTGCCCATCTCCTCGGTCATCAAGAGCGCGAGCTGATCGATGTCATCTCGCATCAGCCGGGCAACGTCCATAAGCACTTTGGCGCGGTCTGTAAAAGACGTCCGACGCCAGTCATCGAAAGCCGAGTCAGCGTTCACCAGGATGGATTCGACCTGTTGATGAGATGCCGGCTGAACCTCGTGCAACAGCTTGCCGGTGGTCGGATTGATTGCCTTGAGCATGGGTTGCAAGTCTCCTCGATGAAAATCCGGTATTCAGGTTCTGGTATTGGCTGTACGGCGTGGCTTATCAGAGTCGGGCTTGCGCGCTGCCCGGTGTTTGAGAGCTCGGGCCTTGTCATCGGACAACGGCAGCTCCCTGAGCGCATGTTCGGGCTTGACGGTAAAGTCTTCGTCGAGATCAAAAAACGAGGCACAACCGTCGGACGTCACATAGATAGTGTCGGAAATGCCAACCGTCTTGTTACCGTCCACACCCCACATCCATGGGATGACATGAAAGGTCATGCCTTCCTTTAACACGCGTGAATCGCCCTGCTTGAGACTGATGATGTAGCCCTCATCCCAGCTCGGCGGGAAGGCGATGCCGATCGAATAACCCGAGCGCGTAATCAGGCGGGCACCAACCTCGTTGTCGGTGATGATGTTGCGCACCAGGTTGTCGGCATCCGAAACCGTCATGCCGGGCCTGAGGACATTCTTGAGCTCCTTCAGTGCATGCTTCATGCGATCCTGGGCATGGCTCATCGACGGCGAAAGATCACCGAGTACCACCGTGCGCATCATCGCGGTGTGGTAGCGGCGATAGCAACCGGCAACTTCCAGAAAGACATGTTCTCCCGGTTGCACTGTGCGCCCTTCCCAGGTGGCATGCCCGATCATGGTGCGTGGACCCGAGGTCACGTAGGGCATGACTGCGGGCGGCTCGCCACCGACACGGAACATCGCTTCGGAAATGGCGGCACCGATTTCATTCTCGGTCACCCCGGCAACCGTCGCTTCCAGTCCCGCCCGCATGCCGGCCTGGGTGGCCACGGCCGCCTTCTTCATGATCTCGATCTCGGCCTTGGACTTGCAGACCCGACCTTCCTCGACAATGCCGAAACAGTCGAGCAACCGTCCATCCAGGAACGTCGTGTGAATGCTGTCCTGGTGATAGGCAGGGAAAAAATAGCTGTTACGCTCGTAACCAATGTCCTTGCCGCTGAGGCCGAACTCGCGCAAGGATTCGACCAGCATCTGGATGGCATCGCCGGTATCGGGGTAAGGACGGGTATTGTCCACCCAGGTGCGAGCATGCACGTTGGACTCCTCCAGCGCCCGGGTGATCATGAATGAATCATCTTCCAGCGGCACGACCAGGGCCTGGAAAAAGGAATACCCGGTGGTCTGATAGTCGGTCAGATACATCAGGTTTTCCGGGTCGGTGATGACCACCGCATCGAGCCGTCTCTCGGCCATGCGCTGCCTGAGTTCACTGATTCTGCGCTCGTACTCCTCCTGCGGGAATGTCATGTCGTCGCGCTGTCTCATGCCGCTTTCTCCACACCGTGATCGATGGCTGCATCCAGCAGCTCCAGACCCTCGTTCAGGTCGGCATCGGGAATGGTCAGCGGCGGAATGAGCTTGAGCACACGCCCGCCAGTGCCACAAGCGCCAATCAGCAGGCCCGTCTCGAATGCACGCGCGGCAGTGCGCTTGGCCAGATCGCCGTTTCCGAGGTCCAGCCCCTGCATCATGCCCTTGCCGCGTACCGAGAAGCCATGACCAGCATGGCGCTTGCAGATTGCATCGAGGCGCTGTCGCATGATTTCGCCCTTGTTGCGCGTCGCGTTCAACAGTTCGTCGTCATCGAAGTACTTCAACGCCTCGACGCCGGCCACGAACGACAGCCCCTGTCCGCGGAAGGTGCCGGTATGTTCGCCGGGTTGCCAGTGCTTGTCGTGTTCTGGCTTGACCAGATTCATCGCCAGCGGGGTGCCGAAACCGCCGATGCCCTTGGCCAGCGTGATGATGTCAGGCTCCAGGCCCAGCCCGTCGAAACTGAAGTAATTGCCGGTGCGGCCGCACCCGGCCTGGATATCGTCGAGAATGACCAGTGCGCCGAAATCGCGCGCCAGTTTCTCGACCGCCTTGAGCCATTCAGGATGGGCGACGTGCACGCCACCCTCGGCCTGGATGGGCTCGATGACGAAAGCCGCCGGCAGTTCCATGCCCGAGGACGAATCCTCGAACATCTCGCGCAGGCTGTGGATCTCGGCCAGGCACTGGTCGAGGGGGCGTTCGTCGCCACCGAAAGGCTGGCGGATGACATGCTCCAGCGGCACACCGGCGGCGTTGCGGAAGTAGCTGTTGGCCGTCAGCGCCAGCGATCCCAGCGTCATGCCGTGGAACCCGTGGGAGTAGGCCACCACGTTGCCGCGACCGGTGACCTTGCGTGCCAGCTTCAGTGCGGTCTCAACGGCATTGGTGCCGGTCGGCCCCATGAACTGCAGCTTGTGGTTCCAGCCTCTGGGCTTGACGATGGTGTCGACGAACTTCGCGATGAAATCGCGCTTGACGTCGGTATACATGTCCAGGCTGTGGGCCACGCCGTCACGCTCGAGAAACTCGATCATGGCGCGCTTCATGCGCTCGTTGTTGTGGCCGAAATTCAGCACCCCGGCACCGGCGAAGAAATCGATGTAGCTCTTGCCGTTCTCATCCACCTGGCGGGCATTGGAGGCCGACTTGAACACGGTCGGGTACAGACGGCAGTAGCCGCGGATATCGGATTCCCATTGTTCGAAAATCTGCATTGCTTCCTCCTTGCAGGTATCAGCTCAGGCTGGAACCGGGGCCCCGGCCAGCCGGGCAAAGACCGCGGCCACGGGCGCGATCAAGCGGTCATTGAAGTCGTACATCGGGCTGTGACAGGGGTGATGGTGTCCCTTGCCATCATCCGCGCCAATCAGGGCAAAAGCACCGGGGACTTCCTTGAGGTAGTAACTGAAATCTTCCGAGGCCATGATCGGCAGCGGCAAGTCACGGTCAATGACGGCATCGCCAAGCTCCGCCACCAGCGCCTGACGATATTCGGTGGCCTCCTCGGGATGATTGATGGTGGCGTCGTAGCGCGGATGGATCGTTACCTCGCATTCCACACCATGGGCTTTCGCCGTACTTTCGGCCACCTCGACAATCAAATCCGACAATGGCTGGCGTGTGCCGCTGTTGCCGAGGCGAAAACTTCCCTTGAGCCAAGCGGTATCGGGAATGACGGTGAGCGCGCTGGGTGCTTCGAACGACGTGACCGACAACACGGTGGCGTACTGTGGCGACAGGCGCCGGCTGACCAGTTGCTGCAGGGCCACGACAATGGCCGAACCGGCCAGCACCGGATCGCGGCAGGCCTCCGGCTGACTGGAATGACCGCCCTGCCCCTTCACCTCGATTTCAAAGCTGCCGTTGCCGGCCATCACCGCACCGTCGGGACAGACCGCCTTGCCGTAGGGTATGGCCGGCCAGTTGTGCCAGCCGAAAATCGCGCCCACACCTTCCAGCGCACCGTCCTCAATCATGCGTTTGGCGCCGTGCCCACCCTCCTCGGCCGGCTGGAACAGCAGGCTGACCGGACCGGGCAGGCTGTCCTCGTGACGCTTGAGCCAGGTTGCGGCGGCAAACAGGGTGGCAGCATGACCGTCATGGCCACAGGCGTGCATGAATCCTGGACGGCTCGAGGTCCAGGCCGCGCCGGACTCTTCCTGGATAGGCAGTGCATCGATATCGGCGCGCAGCGCCACATGCCGCCCGGACCTGGCGGCCGCCAACGTGCCAACCGTACCTGTGCCGGCACAAACACGCCATGAGATTCCGAGCTCGTCAAGCTTCTGGCGAATGGCCGCTGCGGTATCTTCCTCCTGCCATGCCAGTTCCGGTTCGCGATGCAATGCACGCCGGAAATCCACGGCCTCAGCGGTCACGGCATTCCAGGCGGCATTGGTCATCTCGTTCACGGCAACCTCTTGGGAATGAAAAACTGATATGGGCCCGATGCAGCCATCGAGCCCTTGTCTCCTACACTAGTAGGGCCGGTGATCGGATTGCAAGTTCCTTAGCAGCAAGACATTTTGGTGCAAAATAGTCAGCCGGAATATGGACTGACCGAGATGAACCCTTCCCATTTACGCTGGCGACTGAACCTCTATCCGCCCTACCTGGGTACCGGCATACGCGTCACCCATATCGCCGACGACTTCCGCCGCATCTTGGTGGAGATGCCGCTTCGCTGGTACAACAAGAACTACGTGGGCACGCACTTTGGCGGCAGCCTGTCGGCCATGACCGACCCCCATTACATGCTGATGATGATCCAGATCCTTGGACGCGAGTACATCGTCTGGGATCAGTCGGGCACCATCGAATACCGCAAACCGGGGCGGGGTCGGGTGAGAGCCGAATTCGTCATCAAGGACGCGCTGGTCGAGGACATTCGCACAGCCACCGCCGACGGGTCGAGATGTCTGAGGACTTTGCTGGTCGATGTTGTCGATGAAGAAGGGGATGTGGTGGCGCATGTGACGCGGACGCTCTATATCCGAAAGAAGTAAGGTGGGCACCGGGTGGTACCGGGCGCTGAAAGGTGGGAGGAAGGTTAAAGGCGGGCACTGCTGATTTTTGCCGCCACTCACCCCACCCCCTATTTGAGGGACCACAGGTGGGTGAAATCCGGCACCGGCATTTTTGTCAACGTTTCCAGGTTGTCACAGGCATCCATGATCCCGGCCTTCTGGCGGGCGGGGAAATGGCCTGCAACGGCGCGCTCGAACTTGTCTTCCAGCAGCGGAATGCCTTCCTCGCGTCGACGGCGATGGCCGACGGGATAGTCGATGGAGACCTTGTCGGTGCATGTACCGTCAGTGAAAAAGATCTGGACCGCGTTGCCGATGGCGCGCTTGTCGGGGTCGAAGTACTCCTCGGTAAAGTGCGGGTTCTCGGTGACCGTCATCTTCTCGCGCAGCGCGTCGATGCGCGGGTCGGCGGCCACTGCGTCGCTGTAGGAATCGGCGGTCAGCTCGCCGAAGATCAGCGGCACGGCCACCATGTACTGGATGCAGTGGTCGCGGTCGGCGTAGTTGTCCAGCGGGCCGGTCTTGTCGATGATACGCACGCCCGCCTCCTGTGTTTCGATCTCGACCCGATCGATCTCGTCGAGGCAGCCCTTGACCTGCGGGTGCAGTTCCAGCGCGCACTCCACGGCGGTCTGGGCATGGAACTCGGCCGGGAACGCGATCTTGAACAAGATGTTTTCCATCACGTAGCTTTCCAGCGACCGCTCCAGCACCAGTTCCTTGCCGTCGAACAGCACATCCTGGAAACCCCAGCCCTTCGCGGTCAACACCGAGGGATAACCCGGTTCGCCCGAAAGTGTAAGCAGGGCAAGCTGCACTGCGCGCCGGCAGGCATCGCCGGCCGCCCAGCTCTTGCGCGGGCCGGTGTTGGGGGCATGGCGATAGGTTCTGAGCGCACCACCGTCGGCCCAGGCCTGGCTGAGGCCATTGATCACATCGTCGCGTGATCCGCCGAGCATTCGCGTCACCACCGCAGTGGATGCCACACGCACCAGCAGAACATGATCGAGCCCGACGCGGTTGAAGGAGTTTTTCAGCGCCAGCACGCCTTGGATCTCGTGGGTCTTGATCATGGCCTCGAGCACATCGGCCATGGACAGTTCCTCGCGTACGGCGGCCCGGTTGCTGCGCGAGAGCCAGTCGGCCACCGCCAGAATGGCGCCGAGATTGTCGGACGGATGCCCCCACTCGGCCGCCAGCCAGGTGTCGTTGAAGTCGAGGTAACGCACCAGCGTGCCGATATCGAAAGCGGCTTTCAGGGGGTCGAGCCGATGCGAGGTTCCCGGCACCCGCGCACCGGCCTCCAGGGTCATACCCGGCACCGGCGGCCCGAGCAGCTTGACGCACTCGGGATACTTCAGCGCCAGCAGCGCGCAGGCCAACGAGTCCTTCAGGCAGTAATGCGCCGTTTGCCAGGCCTCATCGGAGTTGACTTCATGGTCGCAAACGAAGTCGGCAATGACCTGGAGGAGTTCGTCGGGATCCGGCCGGGAAGCTGAACGATGGTCGGTTTCGGTGCTCATGGTGGTGCTCCTTGCTGCCTGCCAGGTTCCACCGTGTCATCTTACATCGCCAATGGGAAGAAGACGGCCAACGCCGGCTGATGCGCTTCGCTTACGCTCAGCACATCCTGCGAACCCCGGCAACCGTAGAGACTCTGCCCCGCTTTACCCTCGCGCCGCAGCCCACTCGGCCAGTTGCGGCCGCCGTATCTTTGCGTTGTGGCGGATGTCGACCGGGAAGGACTTGTGGAATTCGATGCGCTTGATGACCGCCGTTTCCTTGCGAGCGTCCAGCACTTCACGCACGAGCAGCTCGACATCAGAACGAACGGCGTCCTTCTCCGGTTCGATCACGATGACCGGCTCGTGATCGCCGGGCTTGCCGACACCGACCAGGGCGGAGCGAAATACGCCGTCGACGGCATTGACCGGCCCTTCCACGCACTCGGTATAGAGCGTGCCGGCCAGAGCTCGCACCCGCTCGGACTTGCGCCCGCAGTACCAGAGGCGACCATTCGTATCCATCCAGCCCAGGTCACCCATGCGGTGCCAGATGCGGCCTCGGTTGTCAGTCATCTTGGCCAGGCGCGTCTGTTCCTCGCGCTGCCAGTACGTATCGGTCACGGTCGGGCCACACACGCAGATCTCGCCGATCTCGCCGTCGGCCACTTCCCCGGCATATTCGGTCAGATCGATCGCTTCGTCGGTGATGGGAATGATGCGTACCTCGTTGCCCGCCAGCGGCTTGCCCACGCAGATGCCCTGCCCTGAGCGATTGCCGTCGGACAGCTCGCCGACCAGCTCCCGCCCGGCCACCGTGGCCACGGGCAAAGCCTCGGTCGCCCCGTACGGCGTGTGAATATCGGCCGGCGATTCAATCGCGGTGTGAATGCGTTCGATCACATGCGGGTGCACCGGCGCGCCGGCCGAGAGCATGCGACGAATGCCGGGCAGCTTGAGGTCGTTGGCCACCAGATGGCGGCTCAATGTATTCATCAACGCCGGCGAGCCGAACAGGTTGGTCACCTGGTACTGCTCGATCATGCTCACCAGCATGTCGGGGTCGGCCTTGGCCGGCTGGGTGAAATCCATCTTCGGGATCACCGTGGTCATGCCCAGCATGGGATCGAACAGGGCGAACGGCGGGAAGGTCGGCAGGTCCACTTCGCCGGGACTCATGCCGAACGCCTCGCGCATCAACTCGACCTGGGCGACCATGTGACGATGGCGATAGACCACGCCTTTGGGAATGCCCGTCGAGCCTGAGGTGAACAGGATGGCCGCTTCGCCGTCGGCATCGATCTCGGGCGCTGTGAACGAATCAGCCGAAGCCTCCAGCAGATCCGCATATCGAAGCCCCTGCCAGAACGGCCGCCGCCCGACGCTGACCACCGTCTCGATGGACTCGCGCGCCCAGCCCAGAATCATCCGCGCGACCTGCGCCTTGGTAATGCCGATAAACGCCTGCGGTTTCGCCTCACCCAGGCAGGTCTTCAGGGGTTTCAGGCCAATACCGGGATCGACCAGCACCGGAACACACCCGGCCTTGAAAAAGGCAAAAAACAGCGCGAAAAACTCCAGCGAAGGCGGCACCATGAACGCCACCCGCGTCCCCGGCCCCATGCCATTGGCATGCAACCCGGCCGCCAGCCGGTCGGTCAGTTCATTCAGTTCGCGATAGGTATAGCGCACATCCTCCCAGCCCGAGGCCGAGCGCTTGGTCGGCATGATAAGCGCAATCCCATCAGGCTGGGATTCAGCCTGGGTGCTCAGTGCGGCGGCTATGCTGGTGTACTTGCTCATAAGTCAGGCGGCTCTGTGCACTCGTTCTGGAAAACCATTGAACCACGAAGGACACCAAGAGCACACTCGTGTTCTTCGTGGTTATTGTTCTTCTTGCAAATGACTCCTGACCCCGGCCACGACCCGCTCCGGCGCATCTTCGAGAACGTAGTGCGCGGCATCTTCCAGGATTTGATACTCGGCATTCGGCCAGATTTCCTGCCAGCGGTTGAGTACGCGGTTGTCGAAGACGAAGTCCTTGCGGCCCCAGATGAAGCGGATGGGCTTGTCGGCCAGGTTGTGCAGGCCGGCTTCGGTTTCGGCCAGCGGTGCCCAGGCGGGGTCGGACTCGGTCAGGGGGATGTCCTGGACGAAGCGCAGGGTGGCGAGGCGTTGTTCCGGCTTGCCCCGATACGGGGCGACCAGGCCGCGGGCCACTTCGGGATCGAGTGTGTTCGTGGTGGCCAGGCGCACGGCCAGGCCGGCGAAGGCGTTGAAGCGATTGATGGCGAAGGCGCCGATGCGTGTGCGACAAAATTTCAGGCCGAAGGGCAGGCTTTCTTCCGGTGGAATGGTGAACGCCCAGGTATTGAGCAGCACGATGCGACGCACGCGCTCCGGGTGTTTGACCGCCCAGGCCATGGCGATGGCGCCGCCCCAGTCGTGGGCCAGGATATCGACCGGCCGTTCGGGTTCGACTTCGTCGAGCCAGTGGCCGAGGTCTTCGATGCGACTGGCGTAGGTGTAGTGGTAATCATCGTCGGAAGGACGATCCGACAGGCCCATGCCGATATGATCGGGCACCAGGCAGCGATGCGACTCACTCAACGCCTTGACCACGTTACGGTAATAGAACGACCAGGTCGGGTTGCCATGCACCATGATCACGGGCTGGCCTTCGACCGGCCCCTCGTCGAGGTAGTGCATGCGGTGGCCGGCCGACTGGACATGCCAGAGGCTTTCGAACGGGTAGAGCGTTCGGGGGATGTCGATCATCAGGATTCGTCGTTTTGTCGCTTGGTCGTTTTGTCGTTTCGAAACCATAGGGTCTTGGCGTTTCGTCGACAGGCAAGAACCAAACGACGAAACGACAAAAAGACGAAACGACAGTTGTTACCAGACCACTTCCGTCATCGCCGCGTTCAGTCCCGAGCCGACGCCGACTAGGGTGATACGATCGCCGCGCTTGACGCGGTTTTCATCAACCAGGCGGGACAGCACGGTCGGGATGGAGGCCGGGCCGACATTGCCAAGCTTCGGGAAGATACGGTAGACGCGAGCGGGATCCAGGCCGAAGGCCATGATGAAGGCGTCGGTATGAGCCTTGGAGACCTGGTGGACGACGACGTGATCGAACTCACTGGCGACCCAGCCCAGCAGCTGGCGAGCGGTCGCGTAGGTGGAAGTGGCCAGCTTGACGCCTTCGCGCATCAGGCCGCGGGTATCGGTCCACATCTGGTGATTCCAGCCGCGGCAGAGTTGATTGAATTCCGTGGCCGCGCGCGATACACCACCGCGATAAACATGACCTTCGGGCTCAAGGTCACCACGCGACATCACCATGGCGGCCGCTCCTGAACCCAGGGTCAGGCTGGCGAACTCGCTCTTGAACTGCTTGCGAGTGACATTGGGATCGAGCATGCGCTTCATGGTGTTGTCGTTGATTTCGCGACTGTTTTCACCATTGACGATAAGCGCGTAGTCGATCTCACCCCGGTCGAGCATGCGCCCGGCGATGTTCATGCCGTTGATAAAAGCCAGGCAGGCGTTGCCGACATCAAAGCTCTCGCAGGTATTTGCCAGCTTGAGGTTGCCATGCACCATGCAGGCGGTCGATGGCTCGAGGAAATCGCGTGAAACGGAGGTGTTGATCAGGATGCCGATGCGATCCGGATCCACGTCAGCGCGCTTGAGTGCCTCTTTGGCGGCCAGCGTGGCCCCGTCTGACGGCAGCATGCCGTCATCCCAGAAGCGTCGCTCTTCGATGCCGGCCAGATCGATCAACGGGTTGCCAGGCACCTTCAGTCTCTTGAAGGTGGAGGCAAGCCTTTCTCCGACTTCCTCACTGGTGACCATGTAGGGAGCATCGACAGAGGCAACGGACTTGATGACGACATTGTCAAACAGCATGATTTCTTCCTGACCACCTTGAAGGGCGATTGAACACGGTAACAGGCTATTATAACGTGAATCGCAAATGGAGTCCGACCTTGCCTGACAGTGCCCAACGGAACCCGGCCCGCCGCATCACCGAGGCCGCCACGGCGCTTCGTCAGGCCGAACAGCCATTGCGCATTCTCGGTCTGCTCGCCTGGCCCATCGAGGTGCGAGAACGGTTTCTCGCTGCCGGCGGCCGCAAAATGCCCACGATCGAATACCCGCAGGTCGACACGCGTGCGGTCGACGATGCCCTGGCCACCGCCCGCCCCCTAATCGAGCAAAGCGGTCCGGCCGGTGAATGGCTGGAGCGAACCGCCGACCGCCTGGCGGTCGCGAGCCGCATGCTCAATCACCTCGGCCAGCCCGCCTTTTACGATGCCAGCCACACGCTCTACGGCGCACCGGCCGAGGCCCTGCCGGACTCGGCCGACAGCCCGCTGCAGCTGGCCCGCCGACTTCGGCGCATCATCGACCAGTTGAACCATCTCGACCTGGGCGCACCGCCCGACGCGACGGCCACGGCCGACGACGTGGCGCACAAAATGCAGGCTGCCGTGGTGAAATTCTTCGGCGACGAGGCACCCCTGGTAGAGATCGTGGATTCGCTCTCGGCCAACGCCACCGCCGGCGCCGACCGCATCCGCATTCGCGCCGGTGCGCATTTCACCGATCGCGACGTCGACCAGCTCATCCACCACGAGGCGGGCATTCACGTTTCCACGGCCCTGAACGGTCGCGCGCAGACCGAACTGCCGATTCTCGCCTCCAGCCATCCCGGCACCACCCGCACCCAGGAAGGACTGGCGGTATTCTCCGAGTTCATTACCGGATGCATGGATGTTGATCGACTCAGTCGTCTGGCCGATCGGGTGCTGGCCATCCAGATGGCCGTCGACGGCGCCGATTTCCTCGAGGTCTACCGCTACTTTCTCGACCAGGGCGCGACGGAAAAGGCGGCCTATGAGCAGACCCGGCGGGTCTTTCGCGGCGGCGTTCTGACCGGCGGTGCGCCGTTTACCAAGGACGTGGTCTACCTCGACGGGCTTTTGCGCGTGCATGATTTCCTCCGCTCGCTGATCGCCGCCGGCCGCGCCGATGTGCTCCAGCTGCTGTTCTGCGGCAAGCTGTCGCTGGCCGACATTCCAGTGCTCTGTGAACTGGCCGAGATGGGACTGCTCAAGGCACCGAAATTCCTGCCCTCCTGGGCGTCCGACCGGCGCTTTCTGGTCAGTTACCTGGCCTACTCGGGATTTCTCGGCCGGGTACGCATGGGCAAGGTGCACGAGCGTTATGCCGAGGTCCTGCGTTCAAGCCCCACGGTGAGATTCCGCAGCTCGAACTGAGCGCGATGCGCGCAGTCGCCGATTGAGCAGTGAACGCAACGCCAGGGGACGGATCGGCTTGTGCAACAGCTCGCATCCGCTTTGCCGCGCGGCCTTTTTCAGGTCGGCACCATGATCGGCGCTGATGAGTATGGCCGGCGCCTTACAGCCTTGAGCACGCAACGCCTCGAGCACTTCCAGCCCGGTGCGCCCGCCGTCGAGGTGGTAGTCCATCAGCAGCAGTGCGGGTTGCAGCACGCTGGCAACCTGAAGGGCCTGTTCAGGATGGGTGGCCGCTTCGACCCGAAAGCCCCAGTCACCGAGCAGGGTGGTCAGGGACCCCAGCATGTCAGGATCGTTGTCGACGATGAGTACGCTGGCCGATGCGGGTTCGGGCTCGGCGCCGGGATCACTGGCCGCCGATCGTTCCGGGGCCACGC
The DNA here is from genome assembly GCA_007128175.1 of Wenzhouxiangella sp. Classification (GTDB taxonomy): domain Bacteria; phylum Pseudomonadota; class Gammaproteobacteria; order Xanthomonadales; family Wenzhouxiangellaceae; genus Wenzhouxiangella. Next base: position 16,924 of record SKXY01000216.1, read on the forward strand.
GCGGCACGACCACACCAAACAACGTGCCGCGGCCGGGTCGGCTGTCGAGCACCAGTTCGTGACCGAGCAGTCGCGTCATGCGTTCGGCGATCGCCAGGCCCAGGCCCAGTCCGGGTGCATGCTGTTCGTCATCGAGACGCCGGAACTCCTCGAAAATGACACGGCGAAATTCGCCGGGAATGCCGGGGCCCGTATCCCATACCCCGATCATGACCGCGCAGCCGCGGCGCCGGCAGCCGATCAGTACGCGACCGGACTCGGTATACCGCACGGCATTGGACAGGAAGTTCTGCAGGATGCGTCGCAGCAACTGCGGATCAGTTTCCACCCACGCCCCGGTCGGCATCAAATCCAGGCGCAGCCCCCGTTCTTGTGCCAGCACCGAGAATTCGCCGTGCAGCTGATCGAACAACTCCGAAAGCGGAAAGCGGCTTACGCGCGGCTCCAGTCCGCCGGCGTCAAGCCGCGAGATATCGAGCAAGCCTTCGAGCAGATCCTCGGTTGCACCCAGCGCTCCGGAAATCTGCGACAGCGACCGCTGTGCCCGCGGATTGTCGACTTGCGCACCCAGTGAATGGGTCAGCAACTGTGCGGCATTGAGCGGCTGCACCAGGTCGTGACTGACGGCGGCAAGAAAACGGGTCTTGGCCGCGTTGGCCCGTTCGGCCGACGACTTGGCCTGTTCGAGTTCGGCGGTACGCTCGGCAACCCGCTGCTCCAGCGTCTCGTTGATGCGCTTGAGCTCCTGCTCGGCGTGACGAAAAGCCGTGACGTCGGTGAAAGTCGCCACGAACCCGCCACCAGGCATTGGATTGCCGCGAATCTCGATCATACGACCGTCCGGCCAGGCGCGCTCCACTCTATGGCGCGTGCCGGCACGCTTGTGTGCCAGCCGGCGCTCTATCATGGCATCGACATCGGCCCCTTCCATCAGCCCCCGGCGAGCGTTGTGCCGCAACAGGTCGGCCACCGGTCGCCCGACGCGAATCAATTCGTCCGGGTAATCGAACAATGCAAGGTAGGCGCTGTTCCACGCCACCAGCCGCATGTCCCGATCGACCACGCATACGCCCTGACTCATGTTCTCCAGTGCCCCCGAAAGCACTTCCTGGCTGAAGCGTGCCTGCTCGGCGGCCTGGCCGACCAGGTCAGCCACGGTATCCAGCGGTGCCGGCGTGCGTCGGCGGACGGCATCCATCAGCAGCCGGGCGGAGGCGGATCCGACCACCGCGGTCAGTTCATGTTCCAGCCGGCTCGCCAACCGGCGCGGATCGTCCTGTCCGGCGGACAACACCTTCGCCCGTTGCGGTGGCAGGAATCGATCAGCCAGGGTCCACAGCACTTTCGGGTCCAGCGGTTCGGTTGCCGATCGGTCTGCGTCCCCCGCCGGCGTGAAACGGGTGACCAGCGCGATGATCAGGCCGTTGACCAGCAGACTGGCGACAACGGCCCGGGCCAGCGGCTCGATGCCGGTCAAACCGAACAGGTTCTCCGGTGCCATCCACGCCAGCCCCAGCGGACCGCCACCGATCCAGTCGGGGCGCAACCCAAGACCCGCAAGCCCGAGGGGCACGAACAGCACGTAGGCCCATACCGCAACACCGCTGCCAATACCGGCCATGATGGCGCGTGCGGGCAGGCCGGGACGGTAGACAGCCAGCACGACGGCCGGTCCAAGCTGGGCCAGACCGGAGAACGATAGCGCACCGATATCGGCCAGCGCCTCGGCCATGCCCACCGCGCGGCTGTAGGCATAGGCCATCAACAACACTGCGGCGATACCGACACGTCGTTGCATGCGCACCGGAATACGCAGATCACCGACCGCCCCCCAGCGGCGATTGAGCAATGCCGGGGTCAGCCAGTGATTGCCGATCATGATTGACAGGGTCAGGCTGGCCAGGATCACCATGCCGGTGGCCGCACTCAGGCCACCGAGAAACGCGAACAGCGCCAAACCGTCTGCCTGGTGGATCAATGGCAGCATCAGTACATACAGGTCCGGCGCTATGCCGGCTTCACCGAAGAGGGCCATGCCGGCGCGCGCCAATGGCACGATGGGTATCGCGATCAGCACCAGGAACAGCGGGAACAGCCAGCGAGCCGCCCTCAGGTGGGACTCGGACCGGCACTCGACCACGCCGATGTGAAACTGGTGCGGCAGAGTGAACATGGCCAGTGCGCCAAGCAGCACCAGGGTCAGAAAGCTGTCGGTGCTGGAGAAAACCGGGGTGACGGTTTGCTCGAGCATGTCGCCCGGCCCCTGGTAGAGCCAGAACAGGACAAAGACGCCCAGTGCCAGCATGGCCGAAAGCTTGAGCAGCGACTCGAATCCCATCGCCAGCACCAGTCCGCGATTGTGCTCGGTGGCCGAGGCCCGGCGGGTACCGAAAAGCGCGGCAAACAGGGCCATGAAAAGGGCCACATAAAAGGCCAGATCCTGCCAGGCGGCCGGCTCGGCCACCTCCGAACGCCCCAGCGTCAAGGCACCGAAGCTCATGGCCACGGCCTTGAGCTGCAGGGAAATGTAGGGCACCAGGCCGAGCACCGCAACGCCGGTGACCACTGCCGCCAGGGTCGAGGACTTGCCAAACCGGCTGGCGATGAAATCGGCAATGCTTGTGGCATTGGCCGCCTTGCTCAGGCGAACCAGTCGCTGCAGAAACGGAAAGCAGAACACGAACAGCAGAATGGTGCCGATGAAGGTCGGCGGAAACGGCCAGCCGTGCGCTACCGCCTGAGTGGTCGTGCCGTAGAACGTCCAGGCCGTGCAATAGACCGCCAGCGACAGCGAGTACACCACCGGCCAGATGCGGCGCCAGCGCTCCGGCGAACGTTCACCGACCAGGGCCACTGCGAACAGCAGTCCCAGCCAGACGATACCGGCGCCGATCAGCGTGAGCGTCGACAGGTTCAGCAAGGTTCCGGGACCGTGAGGAATTGCATCAGGCAATGTTAGCGCCTATTTGTTGGTTCGTTGGTGCGTTGGCTGGTTGGATCTCATGCTGTCGTCCCGGAATCGGCGTAAGCCGATGTCCTCCGACCTCGCACGCCGGATGTCTGCACGGACAGCGTGCCGGTCTTCACCGTGCGAGATCCCGGACAATCGCTGCGAAATTTCCGGGATGACGCGGGGAAAGTGGCTGGCTTACAGACACACAAGGGAGTCGATGGGTTGACACGGGAAGTCTGGTTCGCCCTTTCACCTCTCGCCCTTTCCGCCAACCAAAAAACCCGGGACTGCTTGCGCAGCCCCGGGCCAGGGAGAGCCGGATGAGTCCCTCCTCCGGCGTATCAGAAGTTGAAGGTGCCCGTCAGCGTCACCGTCCGCGGCGGGCCGTAGAAAGCATTCATCACGCCATCCAGTCCGAGCGTGGACTGCGTGCCGTCCGGTGTGGCGAACACGTAACCGGAGACTTTGTATTCCTCATCGGTCAGGTTACGCCCGTGCAGGCCCAGGTCGAAACGGCCATCTGCACGTGTCCAGATCAGGCTCAGGTCATAGAGCGAGTAGGCCGGCTGGTCGAGAAACTGCGACGGAATCTCGAACTGGTTGGTTTCGCTTCGGTACGACCAGGCGCCACGGATGGTGAAGTCACCGTCGTTGCCGAACAGCGCCATGGGCACGTCATAACGCAGGTTCCAGTGTGCGGTCTGCTCGGGCGTGTTCTGGAACACGCGCTGGTCGGACACATCTTCCAGCGCGGTATCGCCGGTGGCCGGATCGGTCACGGCAGCGATGAACTCGTCATAACCGGCATCAATGTAACCCAGCGCCAGGGTCGTACTCAGCCGGTCACCGCCGGTGATCCAGTCATCGGCCAGGATGGCGGACAGTTCCAGCTCGGCACCCTTGACAGTGGCCGCACCGGCGTTGGTAGTGACACCGGCAAAGGTGTCGGACACGCCGTCGCCGGTAGTATCCACGCCGATGGAACCGGGCACCTGGATATTGGTGTAGTCACTGTGGAACAGCGCAAAGCTGGTTGTCACGCGGCCATTGGCCCAGTTCGACTTGGCGCCGATCTCCCAGGTATCGACCTCCTCGGGCTCGAAGCGCATGAACAGGAAGATATCCTCGTCGGTGACCTCACCGTCGCCGGTCAGGTCGGGAGCCGCCGAGGTCAGACCGCGCGGGTCGAAGCCGCCACCCTTGAAGCCCTGGCTGTAGGACACGTAGAGATTGTGATCCATGGTCGGTTTCCAGGCCAGGCTGGCGCGCGGGGTGAACTCGGTAAAGGTTTCCGAACCCTCGAAGTCGGACGTGGTTTCGAGGATGACCGGGTCACCACCGAAAAACTCCGAGGCGCCGAGCATGTTCTGGCGCAGCACGCGCGAGGAGCGCTTGTCGCTGGTATAGCGACCGCCCAGCGTCAGCTCCAGACCGGTATCCATGCCCAGGTAATCGCCAATATCGAAACTGGCGTCGGCAAACACCGCCCAGCTCTCGGTATCGACATCGCCCTTGGTGAAGGCATTGAGACCGGGGGCGCCGATCAGTTCGCCCGTCTCGAACAGGCGAACGTCGAACGGCCCGAAGGCATTGGCATCGAGATAGTAGAAGCCGCCGACACCGCTGACCCGATCGCCCGCATAGTGAAGCTGGAATTCCTGCGAGAACTGTTCGTTGTCGTAGATTGCTGCGACATCGACGTCGGCTTCCGGCAGGGCTGTGAAATCGATCTGCTGGGTATTTTCGTTTTCGCGCCAGGCCGTGATGCTCTTGAATTGCCATTGCGGATTAATGTCGTACTCGGCCGTCAGGCTTGCGCCCCAGGCTTCCGTGAAGTTGTCCCCCTGGATGCCGCTGCGTGAGTCATAGACGTTGTCGAGCACCGGTGCGCCGGTGAACAGTCCGGGGATCAGGCGATGGCCGCCGACCGGATTCGAGTCGTCCTTGAAGTAGTCGCTGGCCAGGCGAACGAACAGGGCATCTGTCGGTGTCCATTCCCAACTGGCACGAGCCGCAGTGACATCCTTGTCGTAGTTGTCTTCATTGAGGTTGATATTCGTGCCAAAGCCGTCGCGATTGAAGCTGGCTACCGCTGCACCGACGGCGGAGTGTTCGCCGATCGGCGTCTCGCCGCTGAGCACCACATCGCGTTGCGAGAAACTGCCGACACTGGCGCGGACGCTGGCCTGCGGCGTGCGACCCAGGCGGCGGGTGACGTACTTGACCGCACCGCCGATGGTGTTGCGACCATAAAGCGTACCTTGCGGTCCGCGCAGAACCTCGATGCGCTCGATGTCGTAAATGTCGAGTACCGCACCCTGCGGACGATTGAGATATACGTCGTCAATGTAGACGCCAACCCCGGCCTCGAACCCGGCGACCGGATCCTGCTGGCCGATGCCGCGAATGAAGGCGGTCAGCGTGCTGGAAGTACCGCGCGAGACCTCCAGCGTCGTGTTGGGCACCGACTGCTTGAGGTAGGTGATGTCCTGGGCACCGGAATCCGACAGTTCCTGGGCGGTCAGCGCGGTCAGCGAGCCCGGCACGTCGATGATCTGTTCCTCGCGACGCCGGGCGGTCACCTGGATGGTGTCGATGGTTCGAGTCTGCTCGGTCGCTTCCTCACCGCGCTCCTCGTCCTCCGGCTCCTGGGCATGGGCGCCATGCAGTGCGAGCATGACGGCGAGGCTCAATGTGGACAATGCTTTGATCTTCATGGCGATTCCCTTATCCCGCTTGTTGTGATTTCCGCAAAAACAGTTGATCCCGGCGCCGGGGCGACGACGGGTCGATTGACAGCCTGAAGACTAAGGCCCGGACCGTCGGGCTGTAACTTGTACCTTGGTACAGTTCCCGACGCCGATCCGGCTTGCCAACATGGCAACCGACCCCAAGCCGGAACGCGAAATCATGCTCAGCCTCATCGGCCTGCTCGGCGGCCTTGCGCTGCTCATCGTTCTCGTCATGCGCGGCATGAGCCTGTTCGTGGCCACGCCGCTGTGTGCGCTGATCGTCGCACTGACCAGCGGCATCGCCCTGCTGCCGCCGCTGGCCGCGGAAGGTCAGGCCGATCTCGTCACCCAGTACATGAACGGTTTCACCGGATTTATCGCCTCGTGGTTCTTCGTCTTCCTGCTTGGATCGCTGTTCGGCAAGTTCATGGAGTCGTCCGGTGGTGCCGACAGCGTGGCACAGTGGATCATCACTCGACTGGGCACCAAGCAGGCCGCACTGGCCGTGGTGCTGGCCTGCGCGGTACTGACCTACGGTGGCGTGAGCCTGTTCGTGGTGGCTTTCTCGGTCTACCCGATGGCGCTGGCGCTGTTTCGCGATGCCGACCTGCCGCGCCGCTTCATTCCGGCCACCCTGGCCTTCGGCTCGGTCACCTTCACCATGACTTCGGCCGGCTCGCCCGAAATCCAGAACTGGATCCCGGTCGAGCATCTCGGCACCAGCCCGCTGGCCGCCTGGGAGGCCAGTGCCATCGTCGCCCTGTTCATGGCCGTGACCGGCTATATCTGGCTGCAGTGGATGCTCAAGCGTGCGGTCGAGCGCGGCGAGCAGTTCGAGGAGCGCGAGGGCGACCCGAAATCCGGGCGCGAGAACCTGCCGCACCCCGCACTGTCTGCCGTACCGCTGCTGCTGGTGCTGGGCATCTCCTTCACCACCCACGATCAGCTCGGCACCTCGGCACTGATCGTGGCCCTGCTGGCCGGCTGCATCGGCGCGGCCATGATCAACCTGCGCCACCTGCACAAGCCGGGTGAGGCGATGACCGAAGGCGGCGTCGGCGCCCTGATCGCCATCGGCAATACCTCGGCCGTGGTCGGCTTCGGCACCGTCGCCCAGGTCTCGCCGGCCTTCGATGCGGCAGTCACCTGGGTCACCGGCATGCCCGGCAACGGGCTGGTCAGCGCCGCGATTGCCGTTTCGGCGATTGCCGCCATGACCGGCTCGGCCTCCGGCGGCCAGGCCATCGCCCTGCCCATCCTCGGCCCGCACTACATGGACCAGGGCGTCGACCCGGACCAGCTACACCGCGTGGTTGCGATCTCGTCCGGCGCGCTGGACTCCCTGCCCCACAACGGCTACGTGGTCACCACCATCCGCGCCATATGCAACGAAACCCACGCCGGCGCCTATCCGGCGATGGGGGCATTGACCGTGGTGGTACCCGTGGCCGGCCTGATTCTCTGCCTGGGGCTGTTTGCGTTGGGAATGTAATATAAGGTTTCAGGGTTCAGGATTCAGGAAGAAACGGGTTCCGGGCTCGAACTCGATTGCGCGAGGACGCAAATGAAGCCGGGACAATTGAACTGGTTGATTTTCCTGAAACCTGAAACCTGAACCCTGAAACCTCTTCCCCCATGCGCTATCATGCCCGCTCGGTGCCGCCGGCGCGCGGCTCGGCTGATAACAACCCGGGGTCAGAACAGTGAGTGAGAACAGCAGCGCCGCCAAGCCGGCCATGGAAAACCGCAACTGGTTCACGCGTTTTCTCGACACGGTCGAGTGGCTGGGCAATCTGCTACCGCACCCGGTCACCCTGTTTGCCATACTCGCCACGGCCATGGTGTTCCTTTCCGGCCTGTTCGGCTGGCTGGGCGTTTCGGTCACCGACCCCCGACCCGATGTGCCCGAGGGCACCACCATCGAAGCGGTCAGCCTGCTCAATGCCGAAGGCCTGAGAATGATCTTCGGCAATCTGGTATCCAACTTTGTCGGCTTCGCGCCCCTGGGCGTGGTGCTGGTGGCCATGCTGGGTGTGGGTGTGGCGGAGAAATCCGGCCTGCTCTCGGCCATGGTGCGAGGCATCGTGCTCAATGCGCCCAAGCACCTTGTCACCGTGGCCGTGGTCTTCGCCGGCGTCATTTCCAATACCGCTTCGGAAATGGGCTACGTGGTACTGGTGCCGTTGGCCGGCGCCATCTTCCTGGCGTTGGGGCGCCACCCGCTGGCCGGCATGGCCGCGGC
>SKXY01000271.1 GCA_007128175.1 Wenzhouxiangella sp.
CTTCGGAGGGCGGTACTCTATCCAGCTGAGCTACGGGCGCTTATTGGTCTGACGGCATCCGGAAGGGTGCCGACTGGCTTGCTAGTCGCTCATTTTAACTGATGTGCGGGCATTTCTGTAACCGGCAGGGATTTTGTGCGGACAGACGGTGGTGCATTGCAAACCTGACTTGAAAATGCTGCAATGGCGGAAAAGGGGAGTTCCCGCGCCAGCGGGGGAGGAACACCACTATGACAAAAGGCTTTTGCGGGCGCTGTTTTTGGGGGGGAGCGTCGCCTTTCCCTGGTCGCGTCCGTGACACTCTTCACCTTCTTTGCGTCCTGCCCGGCGCTGTCCGAGGATCATAACAAAGTGCGTATCGCGGGCTCGGCCTGGATCGGTGATGCACCGACCTGGGTCGCGGATCGAGAAGGCCTGTTCAATTACAACCGTCCGTCTGGCGCCCCGGCAATCGAAGTCCGATTGCACAACTCCGGCATGGAAGCCCTGATGCAATTGCTCGACGGCGAAGCGGAGTTCGCCCTGGCCGCGACCACGCCGACCGCGCTGGCGTTGATCGGCGCCCTGGACGAGAACGGCCCTGGCTCCTCATCGCTCGTGGTGCTCGGCAGCGTGGCCCTGTCGAACCAGTCACACTACGTGATCGCTCCAGCCGCTCTTGACATCGAGTCTCCACAGGACTTGGGGGGCAAGCGGGTCGGGATCATGTTCGGCACCTCCAGCCATTACGGCTGGTCGCGTTTCAGTGCCTTCCACGGCCTGGATGCAGCCGGCGTGGAGTTGATCGACATGCCGGTCTCGGAGATGTCGAGCGCCCTCCAGCAAGGAGAAATCGAGGCAGGTGTCATCTGGCAGCCATGGGATCTCGAGCTGCGCGAGTCACTTGATGACCGAATCACGATTCTCCCCATGCGCATGCTCTACACGGTCAACTGGCTGCTGCTGACCAGAGAACCGTTCGTGGCCGAGCATCCGGAACTGGTCGAGCGCGTGTTGCGGGGCTACATCACGGCCATAGACATGATCGACGCCAACCACGAACGGGCACTGGCACTGCATGCTGCGGCAACCGGTCGAGATGATGAGGATCTGTCGGCGATGGCGGCGAACATGTTGTGGCGACTGGGCATGAACTGGTCGGTACTGGTCAACCTCGGCACGCAGTTCGAGTGGCTGGCAACCTGGCCCGAATATAATCATCTTCCCATTCCCGAACCCGGTCATTATCTTCACGGCGACTCGCTCCGACAGGTCGCACCTGACCGAGTTACGCTGCCGGACTATCTGCAGACCTCCGGATACCGGGACACACGCCGATGAAGCTGCGCACGCTCGCCACTCTGGGACTGATCGCTGTGATGGCCGGGCTGTTGTTCCTGGCCCTGTGGGGCTCGTATGCCTGACATCAGATCAATGATCGAATCGAGGGTATCGCCGAGCTGGACGCCCACCAGCAGCGCATCAACGAGATGAGTGCGGCAATCGACTACAGCACACTGGTGCGCCTGGAAACGCCAGTCATCTCCGCCCTGGCAGATGATGCACGATGGCTGCGAACTCAACTTGAGGACATCGATCACCGCCAGGCGCGGCTGGCTGCCAGTCACCTGGAAGAGATTGCCCTAATGGGAGAGTTTCTACTCGATTCTCTACCGGCAGGACCCAACAGTGACGATCCCCGGCAACGCGCCGAGCGCCTGATGACGCTCTCCCGCCAGATTCGCATTCACCATGCCGGTACCCGCGAAGCTCTGGAAGCAATGCTGAACGAACGCAACGGCGCCATGCTCGACGCACTGTACGGCGTCATGCAGCGTCTTCTGGCCATCACGGTACTTTTTGGTTTGCTGGTTGTGCTCACGGTACTAGTGATCAATCGGCGCCTGGTACACCCGATCCATGCCATCGATAACGGGCTGAGGGCAATGAGCCGCGGCGATCTGGATGCACGTATCAAACTGAAACGCAACGACGAGATGGGTGATCTTGCCCGTTCGTTCAACCGCATGGCCGAACAGCGTCAGGAGTACGAGCATCAACTCGACGAATCCCGAGACCGATTTGCGCAGATTGCCGAAAGCATCGGCGAAACCTTCTGGCTGGCCGAACCCGACAACAGCCGCATCCTCTACCTCAGCCCGGCCTACGAGGTCATGTGGGGCCATGACCGCGAGGCGGTCTATCGGGAAGCCGGCCTGTGGACCGCCGCGATACATGAATCCGACCGTCCGCGAGTACTCAAGGCACTCGAGCGGCATCCCCAGGGCCGTTACGAGGCAGAGTACCGGGTGGTCCATGACGACGGCAGCGTCCGATGGATCAACGACCGCAGTTTTCCGGTGTGCGATGAGGAAGGAAACATCATTCGCATCGCCGGGGTCGCCCGTGACGTCACCGAACTCAGGGAGCATCAGGCACAGCTTGACGAACGCATCAAGGAACTGCGCTGCCTTTTCCAGGTGCTGGAATTGACCACCAACGACGAGCTCAGTCCCGACCAGGTAGCCAACTGCATCGTCGAACTGCTGCCCGAGAGCATACAGTTCGAGAACGAGGCCATGGCCCGTTTTGACTACGACGGTGAATCATTCAGCGCTCCGGACTGGCAGGAACCGGTAGCCGCGATCGAGAGCGACATCGTGCTCGGTGAGCGTGTGATGGGGCACATCAGGATCGGGTACCGCTCTTGGCCGGCCGATGCCCGGCCGGGACAGGATCTGTTCCTGCCCGAGGAGCAGGCGCTCATCAACGGCATCGCCGTGCATTTCTCCCGCATGCTCGAGCAGCGCCGGCTGGCCGACTCGCTGGCCCACAGCGAACGGCTCAAGGCGGTCGGCGAACTCACCGGTGGCATGGCCCATGATTTCAACAACCTGCTGACCGTCATCATCGGCAATGCCGAAATGTTGCACGAGCGCCTCGGTCCCGAGAACCATCCACTTGCCGGGCTGGCGGAGATGATCAGCACTGCCGGCGAGCGCGGCTCGGAACTGACCCGGCGCATGCTCGCCTTTGCCCGGCGCCAGGTACTGGAACCCGAAGTCATCGACATGAACCGGCTGCTGGGCAACATGGAAGCCCTGCTTCAACGTAGCCTGGGCGAGGATGTAGAGCTGCAGTTGAACATCGACACCGAGCCCCTGCCGGCGCTCGTCGATTCGACGCAGATCGAAAGTGCGGTTCTCAACCTTTGCCTGAACGCGCGTGATGCCATGATCGAAGGCGGTCGCCTGACCGTGGAAACCCAGGCCGTAATACTCGATCCGGCCTATGCGGCCGGCTTCGACGAAGTCGAGCCGGGTCGCTACGTATTGCTGGCCGTGTCAGACACCGGCTGCGGAATCGAACCGGAAGTCATCGATCGGGTCTTCGAGCCCTTTTTCACCACCAAGGATCACGGCACCGGACTGGGTTTGAGCATGGTCTACGGCCTGGTCAAGCAGCTGCGGGGGCATATCCGGATCTATTCCGAACCCGGCCAGGGCACTACATTGCGCCTGTACCTGCCGGCAGCGGACGGCAAGGAGGAGCACCGCACCATTGCTGCCGACGAACCGGCAGACCTGCGTGGCGATGAAACCATTCTCCTGGTCGAGGACAACGATCTGGTGCGCGATTACGCGCGCGAGCAACTCACGTCGCTGGGCTACGAGGTGATCGAGGCGACCAACGGGCATGACGCACTGGCCGTTGTAAACCAGCGCGACGACATCGACCTGCTGTTTACCGATGTGGTCATGCCCGGTGGTATGAATGGCAAGCAACTGGCCGACAAGGTGCAACAGATCCGTCCGGACATGAAGGTACTCTATACCTCCGGCTACACCCAGAATGCCATCGTCCACCACGGGCGCCTGGATGCCGGTGTAGAACTGCTGGCCAAGCCCTACCATCGGCATGAACTGGCCCGACGCATCCGTAAAGTGCTCAACCACCACACTGATGCAAATGACCGCGAAAATGAGTGACATGAACAACAACAAACTGCTGATACTCGACGATGATGCGCTGATCGCCCGGACGATCGGCGTGATCGGTGAATCCGCTGGATTTGACACCCGCACTACCACTGTCGCCGACGAATTCTTCAAGCTGGCCGATGAATGGGATCCAAGCCATATCGTGCTCGATCTGGTCATGCCCGACATGGACGGGGTCGAGGTGCTGGTCGAGCTGGCGCGGCGCGAGTGCGGTGCCCGCATCCTGATCTCCAGCGGAGTGGGCAGCCGTGTGCTCGACGCGGCCCGTCGTTCCGCGGTCGAACACGGCCTGAACATCAGCGGGGTGCTGTCCAAGCCCTTCTCGCCCGGGGAACTGCGTGAGCTGCTGACCGAGGATCGCTCCGAGACCGTCGACATCGAACCCGACCCGCATCCGGACCCGGCACGGCATCGCTACGAGATCACGCCCGAGGAGCTTGAAAAGGGTCTTGACCGCAAGCAACTGGAACTGGCTTACCAGCCCAAGGTGAACTGTACCGACAGCGGTCTTGCCGGGTTCGAAGCCCTGGTGCGCTGGCGATGTCCTGAACGCGGCCTGGTTCCGCCCAACCTGTTCATCCCGGTGGCCGAGTCCAGCGGCCTGATCGGCCGGTTGACGCGACAGGTCATCAGCCAGTCCATCGACTGGTTTGCCGCGGAACTGCGAAACAGCGCCGCCCTGAGGGCCAACCCCTGGCATGCATCGCTGCTCGGCAAGCTCACTTTGTCGATCAACTTGTCCGCTCGATCACTCGACGACCGCGGGTTCATTGAGTTCGTTCATCAGTGCTGTCGGCAGGCACGCATCGATCCGGCCAACCTGGTCTTCGAGCTGACCGAGACCAGCGCCATGGAGGATCCGGTGGGCTCGCTCGACCTGCTAACACGCTTGAGAATGAAGGGCTTCCAGCTGTCGATCGACGATTTCGGCACCGGCTATTCGTCCATGCTACAACTGGTGCGCCTGCCGTTTTCCGAGGTCAAGGTGGACAAATCCTTCGTGATGAGCGCACCACGCTCGGAAGAATCACGGGCCGTGATCCGCTCCATCGTCGAACTGGGTCACAGCCTCGGCCTGCGCGCCACGGCCGAGGGCGTCGAGGATCTCAACACCATGGAGTACCTCAAGGAAATCGGCTGTGACCTGGCCCAGGGTTATCTGATTTCTCGCCCGCTACCCGGCGACCAGGCACTGGAGTGGGCCCAACGCTACCTCACATCCTGGCGCTAGTGGGCCGCGCCAAGGGCGTTACCCGTTGTGCGAGACTGTTTGCCTCGAGCCCGGCGGACAAATGTCCAGCCACCCGCAGTCGCCAAGAATCATGGCTTCGGCCTCGGTGCGTTCGACCGGCCGTGAGAACAGGAAACCCTGGGCATGCGAGCAGCGGTATTTTCTCAGCAACTCCAGTTGCTCCAGACGCTCCACGCCCTCGGCGACAGTGCGCATGCCCAGCTCCTGCGACAGGCTGCAGATGGTGCGGGTGATGGCCTGATCTTCCGGATCGGTAGGCAGGTCGCGAACGAAACTGCGGTCGATCTTGACCACGGAAATGGGGAAATTCTTAAGGTATGCCAGCGAGGAATAACCGACCCCGAAATCATCGACGACAATGCGCATGCCGATGTCGTCGAGCTTTTGCAGCATGCGGCGGTTGCGCAGAAGATTCTCGATCAGCACTTCCTCGGTGATTTCCAGATGCAGCAACTCGGGATCGATGCGGTACTGGTGCAGCATGACACTGACCTGTTCGGCGAACCCGGCCTCGTGGGCTTGCGCCCCCGAGACGTTGACCGCGATCCACGGCGGGGCATCGACGAGCTCCTGCCACCGGGCCAGGTCGGAAAGTGCCTGATCCAGAGCGAATTTCCCCAGGCGTCCGATGACGCCGGTTTCCTCGGCCACGCGAATGAACTCTTGCGGCGGCACCATGTAACCTTTCTGGTGCTGCCAGCGAAGCAGGGTTTCCAGCCCGACCAGTTCCAGGGAGTCGACATCGACGATCGGCTGATAGACAACCCGAAAGTCGCCATCCTCCAGGGCATGCCGGATATCACGACTGAGGTTGAGTCGATGCTGTGCCTGGGCAAACATCTCTCTGGTGAACACCGCGAACTGATTGCGCCCGGCATGCTTGGCCTTGAACAAGGCGGTATCGGCGTTCTGGATCAGTTCGGCCACACTGCGGCCGGAATCGGGGTAGTAGGCAATACCGATGCTTGCCGAAACGAACAGGTGGTGATCATCGACGGCGAAGCCGCCGTCGAGCGTCCTGAGAATATTGCCCGCCAGTTGCTCGACCTGATCGCGGCTGTCTCGTACTACGGCGATCAGGAACTCGTCACCGCCGTGGCGTCCAACCAGATCCCGGTCGCGCAACACCCCGGCCAGACGTCGAGGCACCTCGCATAGCAGTTGGTCGCCAAGCTGATGGCCGAGCGAGTCGTTGATGTCCTTGAACTGATCCAGATCCAGAAACATCAAGGCCACCTGGCGGTCGCCACCATCATGGCGCCGAATCAACTGCTCGATGGTCTCGGTGCTGCCAGTCCGGTTGGGCAGGCCGGTCAGGCTGTCGTGGGTGGCGAGAAAAGCCAGGGTCTCTTCGGCCTGCTCACGCTCGTGCACCTCGTTCTCGAGACGCCGGTTGGACTCGCCCAGTACCCGCGTCTGCCCCACCGCATTGACGCCCAGCCACGCCACCATGGCCAGCAGGCAACTGAGCAGAATGCCGCTGAACAGCACCACGTTTGGCAGGACGGTGGTCAGTTGCGCGCGACTGTCCTCGGTCAGTGCCAGCATGAGCGTCATGCCTTCCCCGTCACCGTCCGGATCGAGAGTGAACTCGGCATCCCACTGTTGCGAACCAACGTCACCCAACGCGGTGGACGGGTAAACCTCACGACCACGATGGACGGCCCGCAGCCTGAACTCGTCTCTAAACAGGGCCGGCAGCATGGCTTCCAGTGAATCCTGAATCACCAATACCGCGACCAGAAACCCCGAGTGCGTCTCACCCTGCCCGATCGGCGTGATGAAGGTGATGCCAGGCATGCCGTCAGTCAGCCGCTCTGGCCGGGTGATGACCAACTCTCCCCGCTCGGCGGCATGTTCGAGCCGTGGACGATAATCGACATCAACGGGATAACGATCACCTGCCGCCAGGTTGGGTGGAAGGCCGCTGCGAACGGCTCGCACCGTCAGGTCCGGTTCAAGCACCGCCAGCTTTCGATAATAGGGATAGTGACGAAGAAACAGTTCGGCGTTGATTTCCCAGGGTTCACCCTGGTCGATACCGCCCAGCGCAAGCCTTGTGGCCATGCGCTGCTGCGCATTGATCTGCTCGCGCAGGTCACCGAGCAAATCGGCTTCGACGAACGATGCCATGCCGTGAATGTGACGTTCCACTGCCGCGCGTTCCGCACCCTGAAGGCCATGGAAAAGCAACAGGGAGCCAAGGCAGCCGACCGCCACGATGAGTGCGGCCAGCCACAAGCCGCGTTGTCGACGCACCTGATCCATGCGATCCCGGTCGAAACTCATGAATCGGTCAGGCTAGCGAAGGGCGCTGGCAGGGTGCTGAAAACAGTGGACATTCGGCCTTCTTCTGTCGTCGGCAGCATTGCTGATCAATTGCGTGAGTATAGCTTGCCCTTCTCTCGCCGGCCATGCCACGCGGCAGGGTAAACTAATTCCTGCAACTCATTCTCGCTTGCAGGAGCCGGACAGGTGGTTTGCATGCTGCGTGCCGTGGCCGGCGGTCTGGCCATTTCCGTCATTATCGTCGAAGCCTTGCTGGCAGGGCTGCAGGTCTTCACCGGTGGCGCCCACGCGCACGCCGCACTCGCCGCTGGCACTCCCCTGCCACTGGCCACTTTTGTCGCCGTTACCGTGATCTGGCTGATCGGCGGCACGCTGGGTGGCACCCTGGCCGGCGCCCTCACCGGCTGGCGGCCTGTCGGCTGGCTGGTGGGAGTACTGCTGGCGCTGCCGTTGCTGCTGTTGCTGCTTTTGGCAGACCTGCCCTGGGCCGTGGCAAGCCTGGCGTTGGCACCATTCGCTGGCAGCATGGCCGGCGCCGCGCTGGCCCGACGCGTGGTGGCCACATGAGCACCCACATTCCAACCGCGGCGGCACTGGGCTATAATCGCGCCCACGAACCTGCCAGCAGGCAGTCATTCCCCCGAATTCAACATGAGGTCTGTCCGGCGTGTCCGAGGAACATGATCGTATTTTCATAAAGAACTTC